>NZBH01000017.1 GCA_002687815.1 archaeon
GAATAAACTTTTAACTTTATTTTATTGTCCTTACAAAATTTTTTTATTGTTTTAAGTGTTAGACTTCTATAATTTTTTATACCTTCATCTATTGCTATGGCAATAAGATTAAGCTTTCTTTTTCTAAGAGCTATTTTATTTAAATTATATAATAAAGAGATAGAATCCTTTCCACCAGAAACAGCAACACCTACATTTAGATCTGTTTTTTTTAACAAATTAAATTTTTTTATTGTTTTAAGAACTTTTTTTTCAAAGTAATGGATAAAGCACCTTTTACATAAAGGTTCCCCGGATATAAAAATTACTGGTTTATTTTTACAAAATTTACACATTTTAACTGCTTAGAATAGGATATAACTTTGTGTTATATTTATAAATCTTTTTTTTATACATATAAGCTATAAGTATGGAAATAGCATCAATTATTGATAAAATAAAAAAATATAAACCAGAATCAAATACAGATATAATTAGAAAATCCTACGAATTTGCTGAATTAGCGCATAGAGGTACTAAAAGACTTTCTGGAGAAGATTTTATACAACATCCACTTAATGTGGCATATATTCTTGCTGATCTAAAATTAGATGAGAAAACTATTTCAGCAGCTTTACTTCATGATGTTTTAAGAGACCCAAGTGAATCTTTAGAGACTTTAAAAGAAAAGTTTGGAGAAGAAATTGCTAATTTGGTTAATGGTGTTACTAATATTAGTAAATTAAAAACTAAAAGTAAGGAAGATTGCAATAGTGAAAGCATTCGTAAAATGTTATTAGCAACCGCAAATGATGTTCGTATTATTCTAATAAAATTAGCTGATAAATTACATAATATGCGTACTTTAGATTATTTACCTGAAGAGAAACAAAAAGAAACTTCTAAAAAAGTTTTAGAAATTTATGCACCTCTGGCATATAGGCTCGGTATAGAAAGGGTTAAGGGGGAACTGAAAGATCTTGCATTTAAATATTTAGAACCAGAAAAATATTCTTTTTTGATTGAAAAAGTAAAAGATAGGTACAAAAATAGAGAAGAAGAAATTGTGGGAGCTAAAGAAACCTTATTTCAAGAATTTGAGAAACACAATATTAAAGCAGATATTACTGGTAGACCTAAAAGATTTAATAGTATTTATGAAAAAATGAAAAAGAAAAATTATTCATTTGAACAAATTTATGATATAGTTGCTTTAAGGGTAATAACAAAGACTATTAAAAATTGTTACGAAATTCTGGGAATTGTTCATAATTTATGGAAACCAATACCCGGAGAATTTAGTGATTATATAGCTATGCCTAAATCCAATATGTATCAATCTATCCATACTATTGTTGTTAGTAATACTGGAAAATTATTTGAAATTCAAATTAGGACTGAAGATATGCATCTTTTAGCAGAAGATGGAATTGCTGCACACTGGTCTTATAAAGGAGAATCTGGAGATAAAGTTTTTGATAAAAAGTTAAGTTGGTTGAAAGAACTTTTAGGATGGCAACAAGATTCTGAAAGTCCAAAAGAATTTATAAATGGGTTAAAGCTTGGATTTTTTGAGAATGAAATTTTTGTATTTACTCCTAAAGGTAAAGTTATTGAATTGCCTAAAAGGAGTGTAGTTATAGACTTTGCTTATGCTATCCATTCTAGTATTGGAGATAAATGTGGTGGAGCTAGAATTAATGGAAAATTTGCTTCTTTAAGAACAGAATTAAAAAATGGAGACATAGTAGAAATTCTTACTGGTAAAAAGCATACTCCAAGTAGAACATGGCTAAAATTTGCTAGAACAGCAAGAGCAAAATCAAAAATTAAACAAGCAGTAAGATTAAAACAAAATATCCCTATTAAGAGTATTGAAATTAAAGAACCATTAAAAGAAATTAAGAAAGACCTTATAAAAATTAAAAATGTGGAAGATGCTACAATTAAATACTCCAAATGTTGTAATCCATTACCTGGAGAAGAGATTGTTGGTTTTATTACAAAAAGTAAAAGACTACATATCCATAAATTTGATTGTAAAAGTATTAATAATTCTGTTAATAAGAAAAAAATAGAAGTATCATGGATAAATGATATCGATTCTTTGATAAATATAAGAGTAAATGCATCAGATAGAGTTGGTTTGTTGGCAGATATATTAAATACAATTCTTTTAACTAAACTTAAGGTAGAATCTACTCAAGCAAAGATAGCTGGTAAAGATATTACTGAATGTAATTTTTCAATTAAAGTTGATACGTTAGATAATTTAGAAAATCTAATTAAAATGGTTAAAAAAGTAAAAGGCGTTAGGAAGATAAGTATCAATTAAGTTTATAAATAATTGAGTCTTCCTAAGAAAGATAGGTATAGCTGATCTTTTGTTTGGTACTGGTAGAAAAAATGAACTTCTGGGTATTTTAAAAAATGAATTGGAAAAATATGAAATACTTGAAAATAGAAAAAAAACAGATGTTAAGAGAGTAGCTGGGGTTATTATTTCTTTTATTAAACATATAATTTGGTTAGTAGAAGCTTACTATGCCCGCGATTTTAAAAAATCTAATAATGGAAAAGTATTTCAAAGAGATGCTGGAAAGTTAGACAGGCATATTAGTTCTATTATACATATAGGAAGAGGTTGTAAATTAAACACTGTTAAGATAGATAATTTTTGGAAAGGTAATAATATTGGGCGTATTGATGCAAAAAAAATGAGTGAAGACGATGTAGTGAACTTTGTTAATAAAATGAGGCGTTTATTAGGTTATTTGTATAGAGAATTAAGAAAAATTTGATTTCTACTTTATAAAAAATTAACAAGTTGCTGTTGAACCACTTGATGAAGAATAACCAAATCCTGGACCTGCAGCTTGATTTGAAAGTGTTTTACTACATCCGCTAGGAGCTTTATTAAAAGCATCACATATTGCGTCTTTAATAGATTCAGAATCTCTGTTTACTTGGACTTTTGCGTTATTAATTACAAATGTTGGAGAACCACCAATTCCTAGTTCTCTAGCTCTTGAATTTTGGGTTTGGTAAATAGATTCAGCATCTTTGTCCATGCAAGAATTTATCTTATTTTCATCTATATTTAAATTTTTAAGAACATTTTTAACAATAGGATTTATACAACTTTCAGTACCTCTACAATCTCCTAATTCTGTAAGTCCCATAAACTCTTCAAGATAATCCCACAATTTATCTTTTCCATATTCTTTCTCAACACAAATTTGTCTTAAAGATTCAATTTTTTCATATTCACCGTGCATTGCTCCAATAGCAACTAGATTAATATCTACTTTATCTTTAAGTGATCTGTATATTGGTAATAAAGCTTTTTGAAATTGTAAACCGTAAGGACAATGAGAGAATACAAATGCTTCAGCAATAGGCTTGTCAGATTTAGGAATTTCTTGTTCTGTAGCACTAGCACTAGTAGTAGCAGTAGCACCTCCTTGTATCATAGGTTCTTCCAAGGGAATAGCATTTGGAAATAATAATTTACCATCTTTTGAAATATATGACTCTATTGTTTCACCTTGAAATTCTAATTCAATTATGTATACATTATTTTCTTCTTTTACACCCTTTAATGTTGCTTGTCCTGTAATCATTAAGTTATTATTAATAAAATCAAGTGCTTTTTCTGCTGCAGCATCTTCATTTAAAGTTGCTCCGCCAGTAATATTAGTAAAAGAAAATCCTCTTGTGAATATAGCGAATATTAAAAGAATAGTTATAGCAATACCATATATTTTCCAGGTATTGGTCTTTTTTTCTGGTTTTTGTATTTCTTCTTTTTGAATTATTTCAGGTACTTCTTTTTTGATTATTTCAGGTTCTTCTTTTTTAGGCAAGTCTTCTTCCATTTTCCTTAGTGTGAAATACAACTTATTTAAAAATCTTTCTATACATTTTTATACATTTTAGAAACTTATTTAAAGAATAATAAGCACATAAACAAAAGGTGATAATTATGGGTGCAGAATTATGGGTAACAACTATATTTAAAATATTATTTCTATTAGCAGGTGGTTATCTTGCACTTTGGCAAATAATTCCTATGTTAGAAGATTTTTTAAGTGGCTTTATTAAAAATGAAAAATCCTTAGATGGATTAATGTCAATTTTAATTATTTTTGTAAGTATTTTTATATTATCTACTTTTTCAAAAATATTAATAGAAACTGGTAGTAAAGCATTAAGTTTTTTAAGTGTAATAAATCCGTCTCTAGAATTTTTATTTAATTTGATTAATCCATTGAAATGGGTACTTCTAGCAGGTATTGTGGTGCTTGGATTAAAGAACTTTAAACTATAGATTTTTATTACACAATATTTTTAAATATTGCTTTTTTACTATTCTAAAATGAGTTTTTTTAGTAGGCTTTTTGCAAGAAATATTTTGTATTATCCAGGTTGTTTAACCAAATTTGTACTAAAGGATATTATGAATAATTATATGAATATTTTAGACCAGATTGACATAGATTATATTACAATAAAAGATAAAGAAGTCTGTTGTGGAAGTCCTGTTTTAAATGCAGGTTATGAGCAAGATTTTGAAGATCTAAAAAAGAAAAACTTAGAATTATTTGATGAATATGGTATTAAAAAAATAATAGTAAATTGTCCTGCTTGTTATCATATTTTCTCAAAACACTATAATCTTAAAGTAGAGCATATAACTAAGACAATATTAAAGAAAAATGATTATTTTGATAAAAAATTCAATGAAGAAATTACTTATCATGATCCTTGTCATTTAGGAAGATATTGTAATATTTATGAAGAACCAAGAAAAATTCTAAGAAAATTGGGTTTTAAAGTAATAGAATTAGAAAAAAATAAAGAAGATTCTTTTTGTTGCGGGGCTGGTGGTGGTCTAAAAGGAAATCATCCAGAATTAGCAAATAATATAGCAAAAAATATCTTAAGTAATGTCAAAACTAAAAAATTAATTACAACTTGTCCATTATGTTATGCTCATTTTAAAGAGAATGCTCAAGATATTAAAGTCCTAGAATTAAGTGAGGTGTTAGTTTGATAAAATGATTAAAGAAATTTTTAGAAAAATATCAACGGAGGAAAAAGTAAAATGGAATTTTGGAAGGAATTAGAAAAATGGTATAATGACAAAGGAGAAATTAAGTTACATGCTGATCTTAAACTTGAAGAAGGAGAATTATTAAGAATAATCGCTGAGGATGGTAATGGAACTTGTCAAAAGTATTTAGATCATATAGAAAAAGTCCCACAAGGGCAACATTATAAAGTACATCTTGAGGTTTCTTTACAACCTTATAAAGATGGAAAAAGGTTGGAATCTTAATTTGATAAATTGGTTTGAAAGAATTGTTGGAAAGGGAAATGTTTCTGAAGAAGAAATAGACAAATTGGTTTATTCTACTGATGCTTCTCAGATTAAAGGTGAAACAAGATTGGTTGTTTGGCCAAAAAATGCAGAAGAAATACATAAAATTGTTTTATTTGCAAAAAGAAACAAAACAAATTTAGTAATAAGAGGGGCTGGTACTGGTCTTGTTGGTGGTTGCGTACCCAAAAATGAAGTTATTATGGATTTATCTAAATTAAATAAAATACTAAATACAAGTGAATATGAAAGAAGTGTTATTGTCCAAGCAGGTGTTGTATTAAATAATTTAAATTTAAGATTAAAAAAATTAAAATTATTCTTCCCAGTAATTCCAAGTAGTCATAAAGCATGTACTATTGGTGGAATGATAGCAACAAATGCGGTTGGTATAAGAGCTATAAAATATGGAAGAGTAGAAGATTGGGTAAAAGCTTTAGAGATAATAGATGGAACAGGAAGACTTCGGAGAATTAAGGGAGAGGAAATAAAAGATTTTTGTGGTAAAGAAGGTACTACTGGAATTATTTTAAGAGCCAAATTAAAATTAAATGATTTGCCAGAAAAAAGATCATTAGATATTTTTAAATTTGAAGATGAAGAATTAGAAGAATTAATAGAAAAAGTTAGAGAACTAAAAGATGAAGGAGTTTCAGCTATTGAATTTATTAATGCTGGGGCTGCAAAAATAGCAGGATTAGAAGAATTAAATCATTTGATTATTGAATATGAAGATTTTAGGGGAGAATTTAAAGAAGAAAACGAAATTGAAAAAATTTGGAAAATGAGAGAAGGAATATTAACAAAGATTAATTCAAAAGAATATTCTGTTAGTGAAGATCCAAAACTACCTCTAGATAAATTAATTGATTTTTTGTACTGGCTAAAAAATAATAATATTCCAGCATTTGGGCATATAGGTGTTGGAATTATACATCCACATTTTAAAAGAAATTCAGAAAAAATTGAAGAAATGTTTGAAATAGTTAAAAAATTAAATGGAGAAATAAGTGGAGAGCATGGAATTGGTTTATTAAAGAAAAAACATGTTAATCCAGAAGTTTTAAAAGAGATTAAAGAATTGAAAGAAAAATATAACCCTGATAATATTATAAATGGTGGTAAAATATGTTAGAAGAATGTTCTTTATGCGGATTATGTAAAGCAAATTGCCCTATCTTTGATGTTTTACTTAAAGAAACAGATAGTCCAAGAGGAAAGATATTTTCATTAAAAAAAGATGTTATTACTGAAGATGTATTAGAAAAATGTAGTTTATGTAATTCTTGTAAACTTAATTGTCCTGTTGATATTGATTTACCTTCTTTAATAAGAGAAGCTAGAAAGAAATTACTAGAAGAAAAAGAAAGTGAAAGAAATCGTAAAATGATTAATAATATTAGGAAATTTGGAAATCCCTTTGGTGAACTTCAAGAAGGAGAAACTCCTGAAGAGTTATATTGTTGCTAATTCTAATAGTAAGATTTTTATAATCAAATTATAGAAAAAAATAGATGATAAAAAAGATTTTACTTTTACTTTTACTTTTACTTTTATCTTTAATAATTCCATTAGCAAACTCTGAAGAAATTTGTAAAATAGAGGATGAAGCTTGTAATTCTTTTGATAATGAAGACAGTGGTATTAGTGTAGATACATCACATGATGAAGATTCTATTTGTATTGTTTATTTCTATGGGGAGGGTTGTCCAAAATGTGCAGAAATTGAACCTTTTTTAGAAAAAATAGAAAAAAAATATGGAGATGAAATCCATATTACTAAATACGAAGTTTATCATAATCTTAAAAATTATCAATTATACAGTAATTATTGTTCTGTTCAAAATATTCCTTTAAATGAGAGAGGAATTCCATTATTGGCAATTGGAAATAATTTCTTTATGGGTGTTGATCAAATAGAAGACAATCTAGAAAATAAAATTGATGAAATATTGGAAACAGGAGATAAAATTTGCCCATTAGAAGGAGAAATGGGTTGTCATGAGGTTAGCATTGGATCAGAAGTAAGTCCAATAATCCCAGGATTAAAAGACAAAATAACACTACCATTAATTATTATAACAGGATTAATTGATGGAATAAATCCTTGTGCATTTGCTGTTTTAATATTTTTATTGACTTTTTTATTAAGCGTTTCTAATAAAAAAAGAAGGATGCTCAAAGCAGGAATTGTTTATATTTTTGCAGTCTATGTTACTTACTTTTTAGCAGGATTAGGTTTATTGAGTATTATACAAGTTAGCGGATTATCTAGAATTATTGTTAAGGTTGCTGCTTCTTTAGCTATTTTAGCTGGTATTATTAATGTAAAAGATTATTTTTGGTATGGTAAAGGATTTTCATTAAAAATTCCTGAATCTAGAAAAAGAATCATTGAAAATCTAACAAAAAAAGCCAATATTCCTGCAGCATTTGTTTTAGGATTTTTAGTTAGTATGTTTGAATTACCCTGTACTGGTGGAGTTTATTTAGCAATATTAGCAATGATGGCAAATTCTGTTGCTAGAATAGAGGCTATAGGCTATTTGTTATTATACAATATTATGTTTATTTTACCCTTAATTATAATTTTAATTGCTATATACTTTGGAATGAAAGCAGAACATATTGAAAATTGGAGAAAATCTAAAAGAAATTTGATGAAACTAATTTTAGGGTTATTATTATTGGGCTTAGGCTTAGGATTATTATTGGGGTGGTTCTAAATGATTCCATATAAATCTTTCATAAGTTGGGATTTAGGTTTTTTAACTATTCAAAGTTATGGTTTAATGTTGGCCTTAGCTTTTTTAGTTGGAATTTATTTATTAGTAAAAGAAGCTAAGAAAAAAGAAATTAGTCTAAAGCATGTTTATAATCTTTCTTTTTATTGTATAATTAGTGGATTAATAGGATCAAGAATTGCTTTTGTTTTAGCAAATCCCGAGCTTTATGTTAATAATTTTTTAGAAGTTTTTCAAATTTGGAAAGGAGGTTTAGTTTTTTACGGTGGTCTATTTGGTGCAATAATATTTGCTTTTTTTTATATTAAAAAAAATAAACTAGATTTCTGGAAATTTGCTGACTTATTTTCTATACCTGTGGTTGTTAGTCATATTATTGGAAGAATTGGTTGTATTTTGGGTGATGGTGGTCATGTAGGAAAATTAACTACAGTATCCTGGGGAGTTTTAGTTAATAATGAAGTAAGACATTTAACAGCCGCATACTCTGTTGTTGGTTTGTTAATAATACTTGGAATACTTACTTTCTTGAAAAGAAAAAGATTGAAACAAGGTGTATTATTTTTATCATACCTTTTGCTCTATAGTATAGTAAGATTTATTGTAGAAATTTTTAGATTTGAATTAAGATATTTTGGATTAACTTTTGCTCAATATATTTGCATTGTTTTATTTTTTGGTTCTATTTTACTATTGAGGAAAATTAAATGAAAAAAATATTACTTACAATTACAATAATTTTTTTAATTTTATTCCTTAGTTTTAGATTAGTTGTTTTTGATTTTGATTTTTATAAAAAAGAATTTGAAAAACATAATATTTATGATAAACTGGGTAGGGAAAATGTAGATAATCTTTCTTCTGGATTAATAACTTATTTAGAAGGAAAGAGTGAATTAAAAAATAAAATTTTTAGTAATAAAGAGAGCTTACATTTAATAGATGTTAAAAATTTAATAAAAAAAAGTTTTTCATTATTTTATGTTGTATTTGCTGCTTTTATTTTATTGCTTATGTATTCTCTTTATAAAAAAGATAAAAAAACTGGGAATGTTTTTATCTTTGGTGGAATATTAACACTTTTGTTGATCTTAGTTATTTTTTTATTGGCGAAAATAAGTTTTGATTATTTATTTACTCAATTTCATTATTTATCTTTTGATAATGAATTATGGTTGTTGAATGAAAAAGATATTTTAATAAATTTATTTCCAATTGGAATTTTTTATGATTTTTTAATGAGAATTATTTTGAATAATTGTTTTTTTGCTTTTGGCTCGATTGTTTTCGGAATTTTTCTTAATAAAGTATTAAGTA
Organism: archaeon; assembly: GCA_002687815.1. GTDB lineage: Archaea > Nanobdellota > Nanobdellia > SCGC-AAA011-G17. The sequence continues at coordinate 9,424 of NZBH01000017.1, forward strand.
TAAAATAACTTTTACATCTTATATTTTTTATAGCCTAAATATTTAAAGCCAATTAAAATTTTTTTAAAGCTTCTAAAAGGGGGTTAACAAATATTTAATACCAAATGCTTAAAATAGACAGATATCTTTCTCATTCAGATAAAAATTCATATGATCGTGTTGAATGGAATAAGACAGATGTTGATATTATTGATTCAGAAGGGAATATATCCTTTGTTCAGAAAGGAGTAGAATTTCCAACATTCTATAGCCCATTATCAAGAAAAATTGTTGCTTCCAGATATTTTTATGGGGAAAATGGAACTTCTGAAAGGGAAAATTCTCTTAAACAAATTATTGAAAGAGTTGGAGATACTTTTGGAGAATGGGCCTCAAAACAAAAATATTTTTCTAAAAAAGAATCCGAAATTTTTAGTGATGAAATAAAATGGATTACCCTTAACCAAATGATGTCACCTAATTCTCCTGTTTGGTTTAATGTAGGTACTGATAAATATGAATCTAGAAAATCAAAAGGAAGAAAATCTGGGTGGAGGATAAATGATAAAGATCAAACAATTCCATTCCACACTGAATTGGGAATTGCAGAAGTTGAAGTAAAAAAAGGACAAGCTATACCTCTTCCATTAGAAGAGAATTATTTGTATCCTCAAACTGCTGCTTGTTTTATTCAAGGTGTTCCAGATACTATGGAAGGTATAATGCAACTTGCTTACAATGAAGCAATGCTATTTAAACATGGTTCTGGTACTGGAACGGATTTGTCTACATTAAGATCATTTAGAGAAAAATTGTCTGGTGGTGGAGTACCTTCTGGTCCATTAGCTTATGAAATATTTTATGATAAGGTGGCTGGTATAGTAAAATCTGGTGGAAAAACAAGAAGAGCTGCTAAAATGAATTCCTTAAAGGATAACCATCCTGATATTATGGAGTTTATTGAAGCTAAGCCAAAAGAACAAAAGAAATTAGAAGTTTTGATGGATTATCTTGCAAATGAAGTTGGATTAAGTAGTTCAAAAGCTTATAGGGAAGCATCAGAAACAGTTTCCTTTCAGAATGTAAACTTTTCTGTAAGAGCAACAGATGCTCTTATGCAAGCATATGAAAATAATGAAGAATGGCAAACTATTCCTGTGCATAGCAAAGAACTTGCTGATCAAATGCCCAAATATAAAGCAAAGGAATTATTAAAAAAAATTGCAGAAGGAACATGGGCTTGTGGAGATCCTGGAATGCAATTCCACGATACAATTAATAAATGGCATACTTGTCCAAATTCTGGTCCAATAAATGCATCCAATCCATGTTCTGAGTATTTATTTGTTGATGATAGTGCTTGTAATTTAGCTTCCCAAAATTTAATGAAATTTGTAAGTGTAAATGAAGATAATACAATACATTTTGATACTACAAAATTTCAAAAAATAGCTAGATTTACTACATATGCTCAAGATTTAGAGATAGACAATTCTAGTTATCCTACTAGAAAAATTGCAGAAAATGCACATAAATTTAGGCCTCTTGGAATGGGCTATGCTAATCTTGGTTCATTATTAATGTATCTTGGATTATCTTATGATTCTGATGAAGGAAGGGCAGTAGCAGCATCAATAACAGCCTTACTTACTGGATCTGTTTATGAAGCTTCTACTGAAATGGCTGAAAAATTAGGTTCTTTTGAAGAATATGAAAAAAATAAAGAACCAATGTTAAAAGTTATTGGAATGCATAGAGAAGCTTTGGGAAAAATTGATAGAGAAAAATTACCACAAGGATTAGAAAATATTTTAGAAGAAGCTGAAAAAACTTGGGATAGAGTCATTGAAAAAGGAGAAAAATATGGTTTTAGAAATGCTCAAGCAACAGTCCTTGCCCCAACAGGAACAATAGGGTTTATGATGGATTGTGATACTAAAGGAATAGAACCAGAAATAGGTTTGGTTCAAACAAAACTTTTGTCAGGAGGAGGAACTCTAAAATTAGTTAATACAACTGTACAGCCAACTTTAGAAAGATTGGGTTATGATGAAGAAGAGATACAAGAAGTCCTTGAATATGTTAAGGAAAATGAAATTATGGAAGGTGCCCCCCATATAAAAGAAGAACATTTACCAATTTTTGATTGTTCTAATAAACCAGATCATGGAACAAGAACAATTTCTTATATGGGTCATTTAAAAATGATGGGAGCAGTTCAACCATTTTTATCTGGAGGAATTTCTAAGACAGTCAATTTATCTAAAGATATAAGTGCTGAAGAAATAGAACAAGCATATTATGATTCTTGGAAAATGGGTTTAAAAGCAGTTGCTATGTATAGAGATGGTAGTAAAAGAGCACAACCATTGAGTTTTAGCAAGAAACTAGAAAAAGAAGTAATAAAACCAATAAGAAGAAAACTTCCAATAACAAGATCAGCTGAAGTTCACACATTTAATCTTGCAGGTCATAAGGGTGGTATAACTACTGGAATGTACCCAGAAGATAATACCCCTGGAGAAATTTGGCTTCAAATGTATAAGGAAGGTAGCACAGTCGGTGGATTATTGGGTTGTCTTGGCATAGCCACTTCTGTAGCCTTACAGTATGGTGCTCCTCTTGATACTCTTCTTGAAAAATTCAGATATCAAAAATTTGAACCTAGTGGGTTGGTACGAGAGGGACATCCTGATATACATGAAGCAGATTCAGTAGTGGATTATGTTGCTCACTATTTGCAATTAAGATTTCCATCTGAAAAAGATAAAGAAAAACCAACCATAGAAGAAATTCAAAAATTTGTAGATGAAATTAATAGTAATGATCAATCAGAAGAAGAAAATCTTGAAGAAAGGGGGGGACCTTGCGCTGTTTGTGGAGAACAAACATTTAAGAAAGGAGGCTGTGTAGAAGTATGTAAGTGTGGTTGGGTAAATACTAGCGGTTGTGGTGCATAAGTAGATATATAAAAGTTCATTTTAAGATGATTAAAAGTCAATATAAAAATAATTCCTTAAACGTAATAAAAAAAATGCGCAAACTTTATAAAGGGCGAATTCATTCCTTTTTTAGGACGACCATAGGGGTTTGGTTCACCCGATCCCATTTCGAACTCGGCAGTTAAGCAAACTTCCGTTTCATGTTGTACTGATCTTTTGATCGGGAAGCGTGGAAAGTTGTCCACTTTACTTTATGATAAATAAAGTAACTATCCATAATAAGTAACCGTGGAGGTGTTTTTATAAAATGGAAGAAAAACAAGAAGAATTAACACAACTTGAAGAAGAAGAAGAAGAAGATTCATCTGATGAAGAATCTAAAGAAGAAGATTCATCTGATGAAGAATCTAAAGAAGAAGAATCATCTGATGAAGAATCTAAAGAAGAAGAATCATCTGATGAAGAATCAAGTGAAGAGGAAGAAGAAGAATCTGACGAAGATTCATCTGATGAAGAATCTGACGAAGATTCATCTGATGAAGAATCTAAAGAAGAAGATTCATCTGATGAAGAATCAAGTGAAGATTCATCTGATGAAGAATCTAAAGAAGAAGAATCATCTGATGAAGAATCA
>NZBH01000018.1 GCA_002687815.1 archaeon
AAATAATCAAGTGATTATTTATTCTTCTCTAACCACCTATTAACATAACCACTAGTTCTTCTTCTCTTGGTATCTTTAGATCCTTTGGGTCTTCCTAATGTCTTACCCTTACTTTTTGCACTAGCTAGTCCGTCATGAATTCTAGATATGGTTATTGCCCTTTCATACTCTGCAAGTAACATCATCATACCTAACTGTAACCTTCCCTCTGGAGTTTCAGTATTAAAGTTTTGAGTTACTGAAATAAACTTAATATCTTTTTTCCTAAACTCTTCAAACATTTTAACTAAGTGGCTTAAACTTCTTCCAATTCTATCTAGTTTGTAAACTATGATTGCATTAAACTTATTATCTCTCATGTCTGACATAAGTTTATCAAACCCAGGTCTGCTTTCTTTAGATCCACTAATCCCATGGTCTTCATACTCCTTATAGATTTTTACATTCTCTCTTTCACAATACTCCTGGATTACTTTCTTCTGCATACCTAAGTCTTGTTTGTCTCTAGTAGAAACCCTGTAATATATTCCTGCAATCATTTTTTTATTATAATAAAAGGGCAGAAGGAACTCCAAGAACCTTCTGTCCCTCAAAAACCAATCCGTTAGGAAAGTAGATTATCTATCCAATCCCTGAACCCAAAATTTTCTTTTTGGTCCATGGACCATTTAGATAATTCTTAACATGTTTATTTTTAATCAAGTCCACTATTGTTTCAGAAACTTTTTGTAATGAATCAGAACTAGCAACTGCAATGTCACCAATATTCACAACTGAACCCATCTCCTCTTTTTTATTTTCAACACTATTAATTATAGGAAGATTATCTTTATTCATTTTTTCTTGACAACCTTTTTTATTTTATTCTTTTTACTTTTTTCAATTACCCAGAACTTTGCAATATCTTCTTTAGGGATTCTTATAATTATTACTTCTTCCATTCGGAAATAAAATAAAATGCTTTATTAATCATTGTTCCTAGTTTGTGAATTCTCCAGGACCTTCTTTTGTTCCCATAGAACAAGACCCTCTTTAATAATCCCAGAAATATTTAACCACCTACTCATTACTAACAACCTTCTATAATCTTCTAAAGGAAGTCTAACAGAAATTATTTTGTCTTTCTTTTCCTGGGCAACTTCAGCTGAAGGAGCTGAAGGATTAACTGGTCCTTCTTCTTCCAGGACTTCAGGTTCTTCTTTCTTAATAGGTTCTGCTTTGGTATAGAATGGAATCCTTCTCTCAGAACTATTTATTATTGGATAATCTGTCATACAATAAGAAGATTATAACTATATAATTAATTTGTTCCTAATTGTAAGACTTTTATTTAAGTTATTATATTATATTCGTTACTCGTTATTCGTTATCAAAACTAGGGTATATACCTATATGGGGTGTGTTTTTGAGGTTATTGTCATACAATACCATGATAACCTTCTCTACATGTCTAGTTACACTATCCTATATGTATATGCGACTGCAAAATGCGATATGCCTTTCTATTATGCCTGTTTTGTCATACTTCTCCTCTTTCCTGCAATAACTAATTCAAAATTTTCTAAACCTTCATTTATAATTTCCTTAGATACCTTTTTGAGTAATAGTCTTGTGACTTCACTATTTCTAACCCCTAAGTCACTACTAATCTGATTAATTAGATCCATTGTTTCCTTATCTACTCTTAAATTTGTTATCTTATAGTTTAAATTTCCCATATTCTTTTGTTTGTATTGTTTATAATAAAAAAAAATAAAATTACCATAATTACCATAATTACCAGTTTCTCAATTTACCTTAGAACATGATACAAGTCCTAGGATAAACTAGAAAACCAGTAATTTTGGTAATTTTGGTAACTTACAAATCCTTAAATTTTATTCCTTCCCATACCTTATATGATTTACCTTCAATAGTTTTTGCCTTACCTTCACAACCCTTTCCTTCCAATTTCAAATTAAAATCTTTAGGTCCTATCCTTCTCACTCCATTTTTTGAACAATATTCATTATATTTTCCATTTAATTCTGAAACCTTTACAAGACTATCAAAATCCAGTTCTAAACATTCTGCAAAAAAACCTTCAAAAGAATTAGACTTTCTAATCCATTCATTCTTTACAGATTCCATACCTTTGGAATGACTGAATTCTTTATTCTTATACAATCTCTCAAGTCCCTCTAAACTCCAATTTAATAAACCACTTAACTCTTTTGGATTAATTAGACCTTTGATTATATCTGGGTTATCTAATCGTATATTTTCCCTCTCTCCTTTAGGTTTTTGGTCTATATCACCTTGTGGTAAGAAAGTTAATGGGAATTTTAGAATAACCCACCTTATGAAGAAACCATTACTCATGTCCTTAGTCTCAGGAATATCATTTCCTGCAAAAATTTGTTTTGCATAACTGACAAATGAAATTCTTTCTCTATGTTTTCTATTTGCAGTTACCAAATCCCTTCCAGTCAATTTTTTAAATGTTCCAGAATATCCAATTGCCTCAGAAGATAAGTCTGCACTTAGGTTCACAAGTTTTTTATGTAGATTAGAAACTGCAAAATTATCTCTCTCAAAATCTTGTAATGGAATCTCAACACAATTACTAGGTCCTAGGAACGATCGCATTATGTCTAATAATTTAGATTTTCCATTTCTTCCACCCCCCCACAAAAATATTGACCTCTCTAAAAAATAATCTCTAACTAGACAAAATCCAAATAATTCCTGCACAATGTCCAAATCTTCTTTATTCTCTAAAATCTCTTTTAAAAATCTAATAATTTTTGGACATTTTGCTTTAGGGTCATAGATTATTGGGTTCTTAACAAAAAACCTTTGTTCTGGATTGAAGTCTTTCAATTCTTTTGTTCTCAAATTAAGAATTCCATTCTTAACTGCAATAAGGTCAGGATTTTCTTCCTTAAAGAATTCTTCCATATCAATGTAAGTTTCAGTTTCAATTCTGTTGCTTACTTCCTGGGATTTATTTTTGGAATAAAAGTCTGTATAAAGGTGTCTAGTTCTTTCTCTAATGAAAGTTTGTGCATTAGGGACATAAATTCCATTCCTATAAATCCACATTTCACTTTTGTCATCATGCCTTATAGTGAAAATATGTTCTCTATCTAAAATGTCATTAACAACAACTTCAATGGCTTTTGCAGTCTTTTTGTCCGAAATTAAGAAAATAATCTCGTCTCTAACATCATATAGGATATTCAATTCTTCCCTGTTATAAATCTCCTCTAATTGTTTCCTTTTCCCTTTAGGTTTTTGTTTTACCATTTTATTTTATTTTTTTTTTATGAAACTGGAAGGAATGAAATCACTCCTTCCAGTCCAATGAATCAACCAGCAAGTTTTAAGGTGTCATCTATAATTTCTGCAAAAAGTAATTTGGGATTCTTAGAACTGGGTTTCATTTGTGTCTGAAAAACCACTTCTTTACTAAGAAGTTCTTCCCTAATGTCAACCTCTCCGTCTGCCTGATATTCAATTCCAAAACTAATCAAAAGTTGTCCTAGTTTGGAAGTCTCAGATAAATTTGTTGGGCAACTATACTTCAAAATTATATCTTCTCCAGAATTGTCAAACTTTACATAGATTCTTGTGTATTCATAAGGAGTTTCTTCAAAATCAACTTGAACAATTTTTCCTACATGAACTCCATCTGGAACCACTATCGGCTTTTTCCATTTATGTTTCATATTCACTGTATACCCCCTTTCAAACTTTTAAATTTGAGTTGGTCAACATTTCTTTTTTCACCACAACTGAAACAGACAAACAAACCAGTATTGCTAAAAATTTTAGAAGAATTATGATAACTGCAGAAAGGACAATTAAAATTTTGGTCAATGGGATAACCACCCCCCTTCATGTTAGATCTTATCCTTCTTTTAGTCTTTAAATTACTCTTTCTTACAATATCCAAGACTTCAGGACAAATAATTTCTAAAGACTGCATTTTAATTTCCCACCTCAAACAACATTTCAAAAGGAGTTCCATACTTCCAATGGTTTGCATACTCTAATTGTATTTTATGTCTTGAGAACAGACTAGAATCAATCTGTGCATGATATACGAAAGGAACAAACTTCTTAGAAAAGGTTTGTCTTATCAATTTCTTTTTTAATGGGTCTTTAGTTTCTCCCAACTCCTTAATTTCATGGATCCTAATATGGGGGGTTTTCATTTCATTAGAATACCACACACTAAACTTAACCCCTGCATTAATTAGATTGAGACATGTTTCAGTTGTTGCAGTTATACCTTTATTTTGATTTTCTAAATTATTCTCCTTCCATTCAACTTCAATACAAATTTCATTATCTAAAATATACCTAGTATTATATTTGGGATTATAGTAATTATAAATTTCATCTTCTTCAAAATTATCCTTAGACATATGACAAACTTTCAAGTCAACATGTTCAATAGATAATAGGTCCAGGAAATCCATACATTTTTTTTGTATTGGTGTCAAGTTTTGGAAGTCTGAAAAACTTTCTTCCTGGAATTCAATTCCATTCTTTCCTTTAATCCAACAATCAAGACAAATCTTTGACCAGGACTTATCTTCTGAATATTCAAATAAGTTTGAACATTCTTGACAAATTTTAAAATACTCAGGACCATATTCTTTCAAAAGCGTGATAGACTTCAAAAGTTTAAGGTCCTGAGAACATGAAAGACATAATTGAATTAAAGGGTATTTGGAATAAAAATAATTGTCAGTATAGTATATTTTTTTATAAATTCTGCAACAACTGCACTTTCTTTTAATTACTCTTTCTTCCATGTCTGCAGTCATTTGGACCTTACAGTCTAAACACAAAACAGAACCATATGAAGAATAGACAAAAACTTCTTTAGAACAACCCTCACAAATTACCATTAACCACACCCTCATTTAAAATTTCAAGATATTTTTCTGATACTTCAAGATAATTAATTTCAGGGTCATAGTCACCCAAGATTATTTTCAAACATTTATCTCTAGTTAATCTTTTCATTTTTGCAGTATTGTTTGTTTAAAGAATCTGAAATTATTTTTCTAACTAAAGAAGAAATTGACCTTCCCTCAATTTCTGCAACTTCTACAAGTTTATTTTTAAATTCAGGGTCAACTTGAAATATTATGTATTGATACTTTTTTGTCATACATTATTTATCATAAAAATTGATATAAAACCTGAATACCATTTATTACAAACAGTTAAACAAAAAAATGAGAAAACAATGGTTATATGACATTATGAAGAACAATACTGGAATAAAAATTTCTAGGGTTTTATTTTCTGATTTTGTTAATGGTAAGGAGATCACTCAAGAGGTGTTCCCTAAGAAATGGAAACAAATGAAAAAGAATACTAAGAAACATTATTCAGACCCTTATGTTAGCAGATATAAAAATAATTTTGAAAGCTATGGGTTTATAGAATCTAAATCATTCCCTCAAGAAGTCTGGGTTAAGGGAAGGAAACAAACTAAACACTTCAAAAAGAATAGAATGAATCTAAACCCCATTTTCAATTATGCAAGTATTGAAAAGAATGTTATTTTTACTCCAGAAGAAAAGAAAGAATTGGGTTTATTCTTTTCAGACCCTAAGTTAAGAAAATTAATTCTTGACCAGTTTCCCAGGGACAATATAATAGATTCTTTTCTAAAGTTCTATACCTGTTATTTTATTCAGGACTATACTTTCAAAATAAGAAGTATATTTGAAAATCCAGAAGAAGAAAAAAGACTAATAAAAAAAATTAAGGAGAATAGGAAACATTTGAAAAAATTATCAAAAACCTCTAAGGGATTAGTTGCATTAATATTTAATGCAATGGTAAATGCACAACAATCCCATAAGATAACCCCCTCGGATAAAATAGGGGCTAAAATTTTAGAGAAAGACAATCTTCACATAATTTCCTGGTTTCATATTTATAAAATGGGAAAACCAGAATTATGGGAAAGCATAGAAATAAAAATATTGAAAACTTTAGGAATTAGTAACTAGACATATAGAGAAGATTATTATGGTATTAAAAAGTCATTTTAAGGAATATTGGTTTTGGTATACATACTTTGGATTAGTTGCACTAACTACTATATTCCTAGGTGTGTTATATCACTTATAACAAAAGACAAAAAGTCTCAGGTGAGGATTGAACTCACGACCTCGTCGTTACCAACGACGCACTCTAACCAACTGAGCTACTGAGACATGATTTCTAAAGATACATTGATTATTTAAAATATGACATAATATCCCTGTATTACCAATGTA
>NZBH01000019.1 GCA_002687815.1 archaeon
TAAAATGGAAGAAAAAATAAAAAAATAGTAGTAGCTTCAGGGTATTTTGATCCTCTTCATGTAGGCCATATTGAATACTTGAAATTATCTAAAAATTTGGGTGACAAACTTGTTGTTATAATAAATAATGATGAACAAGCAAGGTTAAAAAAGGGTTATGTATTTATGAAACAAGAAGAAAGGGCCAAAATAGTAAAAGCATTAAAATGTGTGGATGAAGTTTTCATCTCTATTGATAAAGATCGTTCTGTTTGTAAATCTCTAGAAAAGATTAAACCACACATATTTGCTAATGGTGGTGATAGGCATACAGGGAATATTCCTGAAAGTGATATCTGTGAAAAACATGGTATAAAAAGAATTGATGAATTGGGAAAAAAGATTCAATCATCATCTAAATTGGTAAAGAACTTTAAAGAAGTAAAATCTAAGACCAACTAAAAGCTGTAATTAATTAAATTTATATAATGAATTATTTTAGTAAAGTTTATGTGTGGAATAGTTGGAATAGTAAATTCGGATAATGTAAGAAAAAAGGCTGAAAAATCCCTGGATAGAATAATCTATAGGGGACTTGATGATAAAGGATTTTATTATGAAAATAAATTATGTTTTGGTCATTGTTTACATTCCGTTGTGGGAAACACAAAACAACCAATTATAAAAGATAATTTTGTATTTGGAGCTAATTGTGAAATATATAATTGGAAAGAACTAACAAAGAAATACAAATTTAAATCAAAAAATGATGCTGAATTGTTATTAGATATTTTAATTTATTATTTAAAAAACAAAAGATTCAAAGAGATTAATGGAAAACTTCTTAATAAAATTTTAAATGAACTTGATGGGGTCTTTGCTTTTTTTATTTATAGTAAAAAATACAAATATACCCTAATAGCTAGAGATGTTCTTGGAGAAAAACCAGTATGGTTTAGTAGCAAAGACAAAACATTATTCTTTGCATCTGAAAAGAAAGCTATAGAAGAAATAGAACTAGAAGAACTTAATCCAAGAAAAATAATCTTATTTAATAATAAAAATGTATTTAAATTTTTTAACCAAAATTTTTTTGGGCTTTCAAATAATAAAGAAATTAATCTTATAGAAGCTAAAGAGAAAATAAAAAAATTACTTGATAAAGCAATACAAAAACGAATACCCAATAAAAATCTTGGTTTATTATTTTCTGGAGGATTAGATTCGACATTACTTGCCTTTATTCTAAAAAATAAAAATATTAAATTCACTGCTTATATGACAGTTTCAGAAAAAAAGAAAGATGAAATTGAGAATGCACAAAAAATAGCTAAAAAATTAGACTTCAAACTAAAATTAGTTAAAATAAATAAAAATCTGGTTTTAAAGGAATTGCCTAAAATTATTAATCTTATTGAAAGTGCAGATCCTGTAAAGGTTGAAATTGGAATGACTATTTTTTTTGCTTTGAAAGAAGCGAAAAAAGACAAAATAAAAGTAATTTTCTCTGGTATTGGTGCTGATGATATCTTTTGTGGTTATAAAAGAATGTTTATGTATCATGGTATTAATGAAGATTCTCTATCAAATTTAAGAAGAATATACGAAAAAGATCTGTATAGAGATGATGTACTCTCTATGGCCAATAATATTGAATTAAGACTTCCGTATCTAGATAAGCAATTGGTCAAATTTATGCTTACTATTCCAAGTAAATATAAATATACTAAAACACCTAAATTAATCCTAAAGGAAATTGCTGAAGAAATAGGTCTATCAAAAAGATTTACTACTTTCAAAAGGAATGCTGCACAGTACAGTAGTGGAATGAATAAAATAATCTCAGAAATTATTAAAGATAAAAAAACTTACAAAGGAAAATTCTTCTCAAAATTATATGGTAAGAGAAATTTAAAATTAGGTGTATTATTTAGCTCTGGTAAAGATTCTACTTATGCTATGTACATACAAAATAGATTAAATTATGAAATTACTTGCTTAATATCTATTGAAAGCAAAAATAAAGATTCATTTATGTTTCATACTCCTGCAATCAAGCTTGCTAAACATCAAGCAGAAGTACTTAGCATCCCAATGGTAATACAAAAAACAAAAGGCAAAAAAGAAAAAGAGTTAACCGATCTAAAAAAAGCAATAATTGAAGCTAAAGAATATGGAATACAAGGGATTGTAACAGGAGCATTATATTCAAATTATCAAAGAATACGAATTGAAAAAATATGTGATGAACTAAATTTAAAAGTTTATTCTCCTCTTTGGCATACAAGTCAGGAAAAACATATGAAAAATTTGATTAAGGAAAATTTTGAGGTAATAATAACGGCTGTGGCTGCAGAAGGTTTAGATAAAAGTTGGTTGGGAAGAAAAATAAATCAAAAAATTATTGATGAATTGGTTAGATTAAATAAAAAATTAGGTATTAATGTTGCTGGAGAAGGCGGAGAATTTGAAACATTTGTTTTAGATTGTCCAATGTTTAAGAAAAAATTAAAAATTGTTTCTAGTAAAGTTATTGAAGATTCTGAGAATTGTGCAAAATTAGTTATTAATAAAATTAAATTAGAAAATAAATTATAATGATGCTGTCCATCCACCATCTATTACTACTTCTTGGCCAGTAATATAAGATGAAACATCTGATGCTAGGAAAACTGTGGCTCCTGCAATATCTATAGGTTTTCCTGTTCTTTTTAGAGGAATTCTAGCTAACATACCCAATCTCGTTTTTTTATCTTTAAGTAGGTTTTTGGTCATTGCTGTTTCTATTATGCCTGGACAGATAGAATTAATTCTAATACCTTGAGGTCCCCATTCTGCTGCTAATGATTTTGTTAAAAGAACTATTCCACCCTTACTTGCACAATAAGATGCTGCTGTGGCATAACCAAGCAAACCAGCTACAGATGAAATATTAATTATTGAACCTTTTCTTCTTTTTAGCATATATTTTCCAGCTGCTTGTGCGCATAAAAAGTATCCCTTTAGGTTAATTTCAATGGTTTTATTCCATTCTTCTTCGCTTGAGGTATGGGTAGGACAAGGATGGAATATGCCTGCATTATTGACTAAAATATCTATTTTCTTGAATCTTTTAATAGTCTCTTTTATAAGATTGTCAACATCTTCTTTTTTAGAAACATCTGTCTTTATGAAAAATGATTTTCTTTTTAATTTCTTTATTTTACTGACTGTTGTATTTCCAGAAATTATGTCAGAAACAACAACATTTGCACCAGCTTTTGCTAATTCAATAGCAATGCTTTGTCCAATTCCACGAGCAGAACCAGTAACTACAGCAATCCTATTAATTAAGTTAAACGGATTATTCATTATATTTCTCTTTTATTTATTTTTGAAATATGCTCTATATGCTGGTCTTATTACGGCTACTACACCAATTAAAAGATACCAATACCACTCTAAGCTTAATAATGGCCACCAAACTTTTGCTAAGAACAATACAAGTGCTCCTGTACCTATTTTTATTAAAGTTATATCGTACCAGTCTAATTTTTTAACTTTTTTGTTAACCCAATTTTTTAAATTCATAATATGCACCTCTATATGTTGGGTATATTAATTAGTTTATAATACTTACGTTCTATAAGCATAAATCATCAATTTTAAATATAAGTTTGTTTTTTTTATTTAATTATGAAAAAGAAAACTGATTGGAGATTAATTATTGGGATTATAGGTTGGACTCTTATTATTTTAATTTGGTTATGGATGTCATTAAGATATTTCAGAAGAAATGATTTAATGGGGGGAATTCTTAATATAATAGTTGCAGTTTTCTGGACTATTTTTGGGATAATAAATATTAGAAAATATTTGTCAAAAAAATTAAAGAAATAAATTTAATATGAAAAAAGTTTTAGTAGATAAGAAAGGAAGAAAATATCTCTGGGATAAAGGAGACTTACATACTTCTTTGGGAATTGTAAAAGAAAGGAGTATTAAAAAAGGTAGGAAAGCAAAATCTCATTTAAAAAAAGAATTTCTTATTTATCCTGCTTCTTTTACAGACAAATTAAGAAAAATCAAAAGAGGACCGGCAATTATGTTACCAAAAGATGTTGGAGCGATAATTGCATATACTGGAATTGATAAGGAAAGTGTTGTTTTAGATGCTGGTGTTGGTTCTGGTGTTTTAAGTAGCAATTTGGCAAATGTTGTTAAAAAAGTTATAAGTTATGAAAAAAATAAGGAATTTCTAAAAATAGCTAAAAAAAATTTTGAGTTTTTAAATCAGAAAAATATTTCGTTAAAAGAAAAGGATATTTATAAAAAAATAGATGAGAAAAATTTAGATTTAATAACTTTAGACCTAGCAGAACCTTGGAGAGTTCTAAAATCAGCTGAGAAAGCCTTAAAAGAAGGTGGCTTTTTAGTGTGTTATCTTCCTAATGTAACCCAAGTTATAAAATTGGTAGAAGAAACAAAACAATTTCATTTCATTAAAGAAAAGATAATAGAACTTATTGAGAGAGAATGGGATGTTGAGGATCTAAAAGCAAGACCTAAATCGCAGATTATCGGACATACAGGCTTTTTATGTTTTTTAAGAAGATTTTAACCGTGGAAGAAAGCCACTCCTTCAATTTTAGAAAGAGACGTGGAAGAAAGCAGCTTTCTTCTTTGGTAAAGAGGTATTTAAATGAATATGATGAAAACCCCAGCAGTTGTTGCCGGGGGAGCATTATCTTTGGTTGGGACATCACCTCCGTTTATTGTTTTATATTTTTAATAGATATTATTTATAAATAGATTATGAAGAGAACGTCTATATCTGGAATTCATAAAATTTATAAAGAGTATCTTGAATATAAAAATTTATAAATATTATCTTTAATTTCTAATCAATGATAATTGCTTTAAGAGGGCCCACATGGGTATATATTCTGGATGCTGTAGTACAATTTATTGTTGCATTTATAGCAATAATTGTATGTTATTATGGGTATAAAGCCTATAAAGTAAGTAAAGATAAAAGACGCCTATATTTTAGTTCTGCTTTTGGTTTAATTGGTTTAAATTTATTACTTTTTGCTATCATAATACCGGCCCTATTTATCTATTATAATTTTTTTCCTGGTGTTGATGTTGGGAAATTTTCATATATATCTGGGATATTGAATTTAATTTATATTTTTGCTACTTTAATGGCATATACCTTGTTTGTTTTTATTTATGCTAAAATAAAAAGAAAAGGAACAAAGATTTTGTTGACTTTATTGGTACTTGGGTTAGCAATACATTCTTTTATCAAAGTTTCTTCTTTGAGTTTTAATTTAGTTGCAATTTTACTATTATCGTTTATATTGATTTATGTTGTTAGAAATTGTCTTAAAAAGAGGACCATAAATTCATGGTTAGTTCTTTTCACATTTGGTTTAATACTAAGTTCACATTTATTATTTATTACAGCTTTGCAATATAACAATTTTTACTTTTTTGCTCATTTAACACAATTAATAGGATATTCTATCCTATTTATACTATTTATGAGGATAAACTATGGTTGGGCGTCGAGAAAAATTTCAAATAATAGATGATATTTTGAATCTATTAATGGAGAAAGGAAAAGTTAAGATAACCCATATACTTTATGGAAGTAATCTTTCTTATGATAGATTAAAGGTATATATAGAAGAATTAAAAGAAAATCAGTTTATAGAAATTGTTAAAGAGAAGGATAAAACGCTTTATAAGATAACTGATAAGGGTTTGAAGCTAATTTCTGAGACCAAAAAATTTAAAGAAATGATGGATGCTTTTGGTATATAGTAAGGTTTAAAAAAGCAAAAATTAGAAATTATTCTATGGAAAATTATGTTATAGATACAAGCGCAATAATCGAGAAAGTAGGATCTAAACTAGTTAGAAAAGGCGAAATTAAAGGTAAAATTATCATTCCTCATGCTGTTGTTTCTGAATTAGAGAATCAAGCTAATAAGGGTCATGAAATAGGTTTTCTTGGATTAGAAGAGTTACAAGAATTAAGGAGATTTAAAGAGATTGTAATTGAATTTGTTGGAGAAAGACCAACTGAAAGTCAAATAAAATTTGCTAAATCTGGAGAAATTGATGCTGTAATAAGAGATGTTGCATTTAAAAATAAAGCTGTATTAATAACTGCTGATAAAGTTCAAGCAGAATCTGCTAAAGCTTTTGGTATTAAAGTAAAATATATGGAACAAAAAGAGCCTAAAGAGAAATTAGAAATAGAAAAATTCTTTGATGATAAAACAATGTCTGTTCATTTAATGGAAAATTGTTTTCCATTTGCTAAAAGAGGTAAACCTGGTGAATGGGAATTAGTAAAAGTAAATAATAAAAAATTAAATTCAAAAAAAATACAAGAAATAGCAAAAGAAGTTGTAGAAAAATCCAGAATAGATCCAGAAACATTTATTGAAATATCAAGAAGGGGCAGTACAATTGTTCAATATAAAAATTATAGAATTGTTATAGTTAAGCCGCCCATTTCTGATGGTTGGGAAATTACAGCAGTTAAACCACTAAAGAAATTTAGTATAGAATATTATAACTTACCCTTAGATTTACTTAATAGAATAAAAGAGAAATCTAGAGGGATCTTAATTTCTGGAGAACCTGGAGCTGGAAAAAGTACATTTAGTCAAGCTTTGGCAGAGCTTTATTTGAGTGTTGGTAAGATTGTTAAAACAATAGAAAGTCCTAGGGACTTACAATTACCTGATGAGATTACCCAATATTCAAAAAATTTTGCTTCTAGTGAAGAAATTCATGATATTTTGTTCTTATCTAGACCAGATAATATTATTTTTGATGAAATGAGGGATACTCCAGATTTTAAATTATATGCTGATTTAAGATTGGGTGGAAGTGAATGTATTGGTGTATTACATTCTGCTAGTCCAATTGATGGTGTTCAAAGATTTATTGGAAGATTAGATGTTGGTATGATACCAAGTGTTTTGGATACAATAATCTTTATTGAAAAAGGTAAAGTTGCTAAAGTTTATAGTTTAAGTATGATAGTTAAGGTGCCAACTGGAATGACTGAATCTGATTTAGCTAGACCTGTTATTGAAGTTAGAAATTTTGAAAATAAAAAATTAGATTATGAAATTTACAGTTATGGTGAAGAAACTGTTGTAATTCCTGTTACAAGTGTTAAAAAAACAGGGGCAATGGAACTGGCTGCAAAAAGTGTAAAAATGGAATTGGAAAGATATTGTGATGATGTAGAAGTTGAACTTGTTAATGATAATAAAGTAATAGTTTACGTACCAGAAAGAGCTATTCCAAAGATTATTGGTAAAAAAGGTGTTGTTATTGACAAAATTGAAAAAGATTTAGGGATGAGTATAGAAGTTAAGGAATTAAAAGAAGAAAAAGATGATGTTGAATTTAAAATAACTGAAAGTAAAAATCAAATTAATTTCTTTGTAGATGAAATTGGAAAATCTATTGACTTTTATGTTGATGGTCAGTTTTTATTTAGTGCTATATGTGGAAAGAAAGGGGAAGTTAAGGTACATAAAAGAAGTAAATTAGGGAAAACTATTGTTAAGGCCTTGAATAAGGATGAAGAGATTGTATTGAAAGCATAATCTATTTAAGATTTTCTTAGATTAATAAAATATGCCAAAAATAGAGGAAGTTATTGGAAAAGCTGTAACAAAAATAGCATTTGATGTTGAAGCGGATTGTATTATTTCTACAGAACAAAAACAGAAAGAAGAGTATGAAGAAGATTTTAGCCATATGGATGTTACTGTTACTATTTTTAGAAAGATTAGGAAAGGTGTGTATACAAAAAGGGTATATGATACAGAGATAAGAAAAGTAGAAAGTGGATCAATGGTTCCAATAAAAGAATTACTTATGGAAGCAATTATCAAAAAATATATTGGAAAAGGTGATAGGGTTGTATGTGTTGAAGATGAAAGTATGGGAACTGGTTATAAGGGTTTATTATTTGTTTTTGATGTTGATAAAATCTTTTTTGATATTAGTACCCATAATTTAGCTGAAAATATTAGGGCAGATGTTATTGAAGCAGTAATAAATATTGCATTAGAAATTGGAAGAGAAGGTAGAGAAGGGAAAAAATTTGGTACTGGATTTATAATTGGAGATAAAACAGATATTTTAAAATATACAAAGCAGATGATTTTTAATCCTTTTGCTGGACAATCAGAAGAATTAAGAAAAATAACTGAACCAGAAATTAAAGAAACCGTAAAAGAATTCTCTCAATTGGATGGAGTTTTTGTAATTGATAAAGAAGGTATGATTATAACAGCTGGGTCGTATGTAAATGTTGATCTTAATGGTGTTGATGTAAATTTACCAGGTGGTTTTGGAACAAGGCACAGATGTTGTGCTGCCCTTACAAATGTAATTGATGTTATTGCTATAGTTGTTTCTGAAAGTGGTGGTCTTGTTAGAGTTTTTAAAAATGGAAAGGTAATAATGAAATTATCTTAGAAAAAATTCTAATTTAAATTTTCTATATGTAATACCACTGATCTTTTATTTCTAAAAGCATCATTAAAAGACCTTTTATTTGTAACCTTTATATTTCTTACTATGATGGTTTCTTCTAAAGGTATGAGAAATTCTTTTTCTTCTATTAATACTTTAGCTCCACCTATTTTATTAAGATCTCTAAATAGAATTGATATATCTCTGAATTCTAATTTTTCATTAACACTTAAATAATATTCATTTCTTCCTATTTTAAATGGAAATACTTTTAATCTAACATTATACTCTGATATTTCAGAACCATAATTTAGTTTTTCAGTAGTAATTTCTAATTCATTAACTATTTCTGGATTTTTTGTTGTTTCTATAACTTCTTCAATACCATCTACAAATAAAGTTACTTCCCCGTTTGTTTGGATATCTTTTACAATTATTAATTTTTCACCAACCATTACTTCATCTCCAATGTACATTACAAACTCATCTTGGAATTTTTCTGGTATTTCTTTAATTTCCTGAACAAAAGTTTTTGGAATTTTTTCAACAAAATCAGAAAGATCTGTGCAACCAGAGATAAAAATTAAAAGAAATAAACCTGCTAAAATTTTATTTAAATTCATAATTATACACCTTTGTTATTATTCCTTTTTTAAATTATATAAATTTTTCTGTTAGAAATCTTTAAATAAACAATTTTCTTGGATTAGGTTATGGGCCTGTAGCGCAGCCTGGATAGCGCAACTGCCTCCTAACATTAAGAAGAAAGCAGTAGGTCGTAGGTTCAAATCCTATCAGGCCCGTACAAAAATTTATAAAGAATTAAAATAACTGTATATTATGCAAGATGTATTCATATTTCTTTATATTCAATTAATCTTTCTGTCTATTGGTTTTTGGGAAGCTTATTTAGAAGGTAAAGGTGGTTGGGCTGCAAATCAATGTGGTTGGAGAATAAAATTTTGGCCTAGATCACTAGATGCTTACCACTTTTGGTGCTGGGTTGTTATGATACCTTTGTTTTTGATGTTGCCTTTTGTTATATTTGGATTTGCTTGGCATTATTTTTGGTTGGTAATAGCTTCTGCTTTAATTGGAACTGTTTTAGAAGATTTTACTTGGTTTGTTGTGAATCCAGAATTTCCTTTAAGAGATTTTAATTCTGAAAAAGTTAAATGGCATAAGTGGTGGAAACTTGGAAAATTTGAAATTCCTGATTTTTACATTCCTTTTTTAGCTGCTGGGTTAATTATTCTTTTTTTAATTTAAGAATTATATCTGCTGCTTCTGATGCTCCTGTTGCTTTTACTCTTAATTTGTTCATTTTTGATTGTAAAGAAGGTATTATTTTTAAGAACTTTTTAATTGATTCTTCTAAGTTTTCTGATCCTATTAAAGCAAAATCTTTTACAGTAAGTGCATTTAATTCCTGTTCAAAGTGGTTCTTAATTGGGAAAACTAACATTGGCTTTTTATACACAATTGATTCTGCTAATGTATTGTAACCAGCTAAGGTAATGATTCCCTTACAAATCTTTAGATATTCTAGGAAATTTTCTTTAAATTTAAAAACAGTTATATTTTCTCTAGAAAATTTTGTTGAATAACCAAATACAATAAAGTTTTCTTTGAATTTACTTATTATTTTAAAAACTTTGTTTGCTAAAGTTAATCCAAAATCTGAGCCTCCGAGCATAATCAAAACTGGCTTTTTTTTAAGGTCTAATTTTTTCATAAGTACTTTTTCAGAAGATAATTCATCTGGTTGGGTTCTTATTATTGGATTAATATACTCATATTTTAAATAAGATTTTTGTTTTTTTAGTAATGTTGAAATTATTACCTTATAGAGATTTTTACTTTTGTATATATTATTGATCATGCTTATTTGAAGATTTATTGAAAGATTTTTATTTGTAAATTCTTTCTGTTGTTTTGGATCATAAGCAAGAACAAGAATACATTTTTTCTTAATTAGTTTTGCTAAATAACCTGCTGCTGGTTCAAAATCAGAAATTACTAAATCTGCATCAAATTTTTTAATTAATTTTTTTATTCTGATTGAATTAGCTAACCATAAAAATGGTAAAATTGAATTCATCATAAAGAATGGAAATAATTTAAATTTCAGATTATAACCATAGAGCTTCCAACTTCTCATTTTAACTGTGTTGAATTTATCTTTAAAATAATTATAAGAAGTATCATAACCCAAAATAAGAATTTCTGTTTTTTTATCTTTTTTAATTAATTCTTCTATAATAGCATGCTCTCTTGTTGAATCTCCATAACCAATTCCTGAGATAAAAAATAAAATTTTCATTTATATTAAGAAAGTGAGATTATTATTTAAATTTTAGTATTATCTTATTTTATAAAACTTTTCTGCATACTTGCAATTACTTTCCATACCATATACCTTGGCTCTTAGGTAAACAGCTGGTAATAAAGGATAAGTAAATATTTTTTGACTTTCAAATAATTTCATTGCTTTGATTTTCTTTTGAAAAGTTTTAGTTACATCTACAAATAATCTTGGATTTTCTCTTTTTAAAAAACGTAAAGGATTCCATATTGGGAATGTGTATAAACTATATTTTTTATCTAAATTATCTATTACTTTTGTTATTACTTTATTTACTGATACATGATCTTGATGTAATATATCTGAAGAAGTGTGTGTAAATATTTTATTTGGATTATATTTTTTAACTAAAGAAGATATTTTATTAATGAATGTTGTATCTTTTAATTTTTTAGAAATTTTTCCTTCTGGAACTCCAAGAAAAATTGTTTCTTTACACCCAAGTGATTTTCCAATTTCTTTTGATTCTTTTACTCTTGTTTCAATTGTTATTTTTTTCTTTAATAAGGGGTTACTTGATTCACCATAAGTAAAGATAATTACAAATATATTTTTACCTTCTTTTGCATATTTAGCAATAGTTGCTCCAGCTCCTATTACTTCATCATCTGGATGTGCACAAAATATTAGTATATTGTTCATTTTTAATGCGCGAGCCGGGATTCGAACCCGGATTATCGGCTTGGAAGGCCGGCATTCTAGCCATTGAATTACTCACGCGTATAAGGATAATTTTCTGAAATGAAACTTATAAATGTTTCTACAGCCTTATAAGTAAATTATTTAAATAAAACAAACTAACTTAATTTTGTATGGAATATTACCAACAAGGCATTAAAGAGGTAGTTAATAATCTAAAAAGTAGTTTTAATGGCCTAAAGGAAAAAGATGCTAAGCAGAGATTAAAAAAATATGGGTATAATGAAATAGAGGAAAAAAATAAAATATCCATTCTTAAAATATTTTTAAGCCAATTTACTGATTTTTTAATAATTATTTTAATATTAGCAGCGATTATTTCTTTTGCTGTAGGATTCTTTCCAGGACAACCATCACATAATGTTGATGCTATTTTAATCTTAAGTATTGTTTTTCTTAATGGTATTTTTGGATTTATTCAGGATTACAAAGCTGAGAAAAGTATTCATGCATTAAAAAAATTAGCTGCTCCAATGGCATTGGTAATAAGAAATGGTAAGGAGCAAGAAATTGAAGCTAAAAATTTAGTTTCTGGGGACATAGTTCTTGTAAACCAAGGAGATCAAATTCCTGCAGATTTAAGACTTATAGAAGGCAAAGATTTGGAAGTAGATGAATCTGTTTTAACAGGGGAGAGTACAGGTGTTGCAAAAAAAGCTTGTTTCTATAAAAATGGGATTCCTTTAGCAGATAGAAAAAATATATTGTATATGAATACAAATGTTATAAGGGGTAAAGCAAAGACAATAGTTGTTAATACAGGGATGCAAACTGAAGTTGGGAAAATTGCTTATCAGATTTCTAAAGCAAAAGAAAGATTAACACCATTTCAGATAGAAATAAATAAAGCTGGTAAGAAAA
The DNA here is from genome assembly GCA_002687815.1 of archaeon. Classification (GTDB taxonomy): domain Archaea; phylum Nanobdellota; class Nanobdellia; order SCGC-AAA011-G17. The sequence goes on from NZBH01000019.1 coordinate 12,404, forward strand.
TTGGACTAATTATTTTATCTATTATTGTTTTCATTGCTTTTGTTCAATTTTTAGCGAGAACTTTGAGTTTTGTTGAAATATTTTTAACATCTATAAGTTTAGCTGTAGCTGCTATACCAGAAGGACTACCTGCTGTTGTAACTTTAGCATTAGCTTTTGGTACCCGTAATATGCTTAAGAAAAAAACTCTTGTTAGAAAATTGCCTGTTGTTGAAGGTCTTGGTTCTGTAAATGTTGTTTGTACAGATAAAACAGGAACTTTAACTGAGAATAGGATGACTGTAAGAAAATTATACTTTGATAAAAGATTAATAGATGTTACTGGCAGAGGTTATGATATTAAAGGTGGCTTTTATGAAAATGAAAAACTTGTTAGTTCAGAAAGATTTGATCCTTTGTTATTATCTGGTCTCTTGTGTAATAATACTGCCCTTGGAATGGATAAAGAAGGTAAGGAAAAATATTTAGGTGATCCTACTGAGATAGCCTTGTGGATTTCTGCTAAAAAAGCAAAAATTAGTGAGAAAGGATTTAAGAGAGTAGATGAAATACCTTTTTCTTCTGAAAGAAAAATAATGACTGCAGTTTATACAAAGGATGGTGAGAGAACTGCATATATGAAAGGAGCTTTAGAAGTTGTTCTTGGAAAATGTGATAGAATCTATGAATCTGGAGATGTTAAAGTATTAACAAAAAATAGGAAAAAAGAGATATTAAAAATTCAGGAAAAAATGGCTGGGAGAGCCTTGAGAGTTTTAGCTTTTGCACATAAACCAACTAAAAAAGGTGATGATATTGAGGAAAAAATGATTTTCCTTGGGTTACAAGGGATGATTGACCCACCAAGAAAAGAAGTTAGAAGAGCAATTAGAATTTGTAAAAAAGCTGGGATTAGAGTTGTTATGATAACGGGGGATCATAAGGTTACTGCACAAGCAATTGCTAGGGAAGTTGGTATTGGAAATGGGACAATAGAGGGCAAAGATCTTGATAAGATTTCACCTTCTGATTTAAGAAAAAAAGTTGAGGAGGCTAGTATTTTTGCTAGAGTTTCTCCAGCACATAAAGTAAGAATTTTGAAAGCTTTGCAAAGTAATGGTGATATTGTTGCAATGACAGGTGATGGTATTAATGATGCTCCTGCTTTAAAAAATGCTGATGTTGGTATTGCAATGAATATAAGGGGGACTGATGTTGCAAGACAAACTTCTGACATGATATTATTAGATGATAATTTTGCAACTATCACAAAAGCAATAAAAGAAGGAAGAACTATTTTTGATAATATAAAAAAATTTGTAAATTATTTATTGACAAGTAATTTTGCTGAAGTATTTGTTGTGTTTTTTGCTTCTTTAGCTGGATATCTACCAATAACAGCCGTGCAGTTATTATGGATAAATTTACTAACTGATGGAGCGCCAGCTCTTGCTCTTGGAGTAGATAAATCTGCGCCAGGTATTATGAAAAGAAAACCTAGGGGTAAAAAAGATGGTGTGCTTAATAAAAGATTAATGTACATGATTGGTGCTATTGGTATAAAGATGACTCTTATTTTATTGATTATCTTTTTTATAGGGCTTACTAAGGGTATTGATGTTGCTAGAACTATGGTTTTTACTGGAATTGTTTTGTATGAGTTTGTTAGGATATGGGTAATAAGAAAACAAGAAAAATTAAAATTCTTTTCTAACAAATGGTTGATATTAGCATTAGGTGTTTCTATATTATTGCAATTAACTGTTGTTTATAGTCCTTTAAATAAATTCTTTGGAGTAGTTCCCTTAGGAATATTTGGTTGGGGAGTAATATTAATTGGAGTTGGAGTTGGATGGGGATTAGCAATGATAATTACAAGGGTGGTTATTAGGTTGACACCTTCTCAATAGGTTGAAAATTTTGTGTTTTTTGTATAAAATTTGTTATGCTCAATAAAATTTCCGTTTCCAAAAAAAGGGCATTGCTTTTAGAAACATTTAATAAATTTTGCTTAATATACTCCAGTATGGCAAAATTTTTAGATACTACTGGAGTTTCAAATGAACTAGCCCAAATAATAAAAGGGGCAAAAGAAAAATTAATTATCATAAGTCATTATTTACAGATTTCTGATAGATTTAAAGAAATGCTAGAAGACCAAGACAGAATGAAATTAGATTAAAAGAAAA
>NZBH01000020.1 GCA_002687815.1 archaeon
ATTTTTCTATTAAAAAATTAACTTTTATTTAACATAGAACTCTTTTTAATTCCACTTTCTTCAGTTGGAATATCAATCATTTCATCTTCAGAAACATGATGGTTTTTATCTAAATCAATACCATATCTAAACAAAAACATATATCCAGCAACAGAATTTGAAGGAAATATATAATAATCATACCTTGTATCTACCCAACCATCATTATCATTATCATAATTTAATGCTACAGCATACAAACCATCTCGTATAAATTCAAAATAAGATTTAAATCCTTCTGGATTTTGTTTAGGTATTTCATCAGCCTTAATTTGTGTAGAACTTAAAATTGCTAATAACCCCGTAAATATTGCTGTTTTTACAATTCCATTAGTCATTTTATTAGAAATTAAATTTCAGGATAAGATACTATATTTTTTATTTCTAAATCTCTTGCTTGTTTTGCATAATTTTTTGCAACTTCTGGTGCTTTTTCTAGTAACCCAAACATTGCTAATACTGCTATTTCTTTTCCACATTTTTTTAAAGATTCAAGAATAATTTTAGGATTAAAATCTTTTGCAACTAAACGAGCAGTTAAGCCTTGTTCCCTTGCTTCATCTACAGCATCACTATCAAAGTTACATCCAAGATAAGAACCAATTAATCCACTCTTCCACATTTTTCCAAATGTAACAGAACTTTTTCCACCGCACCCAATCTCATAAACAAAGGATCCTTTTGGAACTCTTTCCCCTATAAATTCATCAACTTCTTCTTGAGACATATCAGAATATTTTTTTATCATTTTTACATGCCCATTCCAGGAGGCATTCCACATCCACCAGGAGGCATAGGAGGCATTCCACCACCCTTACCACTACCTTCGCCACCAGCAATTACATCATCTATTCTTAATATTAATTCAGTTACTTCTGAAGCTGATTTGATTGCTTGTACTTTAATTTTCAGTGGCTCAATTACTCCTGCTTGCCATGCATCAACTACTTTTCCACTAAAAACATCAATACCAGCCCATTTATTTCCTGAATCATGTTGAACTTTTGTTTCAGTTAACATATCTATAGGATCCAGGCCAGCGTTCTCTGATAATGTTCTTGGAATAACTTCAATAGCTTCTGCAAAAGATAAAACAGCCAATTGTTCTCTTCCGCTTAATGATGTTGCAAATTTTCTTAATTCCTTAGCAACTTCTACTTCTGGAGAACCAGCACCAGCAACAACTTTTCCACTTTTTAATGAAGCAGCTATGTCACCAATTGCATCTTTCATTGCTCTTTCTGTTTCATCAACAACATGTTCTGTTCCACCTCTTATAAGAAGTGTAACTGATTTTGGATTTTTACATTCTTTTACATAAGTCATTTCTTCATCGCCGACTTTTTGTTCTTCAACAACACCAGCATTTCCTAAATCTTCGCTATTTAAATCTTCTAAATTAGTAACAACAGCAGCGCCAGTTGCTCTTGCTAATTTATCCATATCAGATTTTTTAATTCTTCTTGCAGCATATATTTTTGATTTTGCTAAATAGTGTTGTGCAATATCATCAATACCTTTTTGGCAGAAAACAACATTTGCTCCGCTATTTATAATTTTATCAACCATTCCTTTCAGAATTTTTTCTTCTTGCTCTATGAAATTTTGTAATTGTGTTGGATCTGAAATCTGTACCTTTGTATCTGTTTCAGGACTTTTGATTTCAATTGCTGAATCAATCAATACAATTTTAGCATCTTTTATTTTTTTAGGCATACTAGAATGAACAGCTTCCTTATCTAAAACAACACCTTGTATTAATTCAGAATCAGAAATACCATTTCCAACTTTTTTCTCTATTTTAATATTTTCGGTATCAATAGCATGCTCATCTGCAATTTGTTTTACAGCAGTAACAGCTAATTCAGCTAATTTTTCTTTTGCTGCTTCAGCACCTTTTCCAGTCATAGCTGTAATTGCAATTTGTTTTAAAACATCTTCATTTTCATCTGAAATATTTTCAGCTATGTTATTAAGAATTTCTTGTGCTTTTTGTGCAGCTAATCTATAACCTCTAGTAATAATTGTTGGATGAACATTTTGTTCAAGTAAATTTTCAGCATTTTTTAATAATTCTCCTGCTAAAACCACAGCAGTTGTTGTTCCATCCCCAACTTCATCTTCTTGAGTTTTTGCAACTTCTACAATCATTTTTGCTGCAGGATGTTCAATTTGCATTTCATCTAAAATTGTTACACCATCATTTGTAATTGTGACATCACCTAAAGAATCTACTATCATTTTATCCATTCCTTTTGGACCTAAAGTAGTTCTAACAGTTTCAGCTACTATTTTAGCAGCCATAATATTATTTCTTTGAGCATCTTTTCCCATTGTTCTTTGAGTTCCTTCTGGTAATATAAAAATTGGTTGATTTTGATTCATTTTTTTATTCTCCTCCAAGAATTTTACTTCTTATAAGTAATATTATAATTACCTTGTTTTTACAAGGTAGTCATATTTAAACGTTTCGAAAAAAACAGAGTTGAACATTAATTCTTAAAAAGACTCAGTTCTCACATTAATTGTTATGCAAACTAATCATTTACAAAAAGTTTATATAATCTGATTAATATTTAATTTAAGGTGATATAGCATGAATAAAAACTTGATCATAATTCCAGGTGTTATTCTTATTGTAATTGTTATTGGAATTCTAGCAGTTGCTCAGACAGGAAATCCAGATATGATAAATGGGATGATGGGTTACAAGGTGACAAAAGGTTACAATGCTGGGGGTATACTTGGTTTGGTAATATTAAAAGTTATTACTATTTCAGTATTAACATTCATAGTATCATTAATATTTTGGAAAACCCATAAATGGGTCATGAAGAAGAAATGATCTGTTATTTGATTCAATCTCCATAAAACTTACTATTAATTAAAATGCAAACCCGAAAAAAACTATCTTTTATATTTTCATATACAACCCCATAAAATTAATAAAGTTTCTCTATAATCATAAAATAATGAATTACATATTTCTAGATATAGAAACAGTACCATTAGAAATTACTCATGAAGATGTTAGAAACTATTTGATGGATAAAAAGATAAGTAAAGAAAGAAGAAGCATGGATGCAAATTATGCTAAAATTATTGTAATTGGTTTAAAAATTTTAAATAATGAAGAAATTAAATTATTTTCTAGTGATAATGAAAAAGAATTGCTACAAAATTTTTGGAATTTTTTAAGAGAAAATACTCCATTTACCATAGTAACTCATAATGGTTATAAATTTGATATTCCTTTTTTAGTTTTAAGATCTTGTATAAATAATATAGAAACTCCTTTTCAAATAAATACAAATCCTTGGTCAATGGAAAGATCTAATCATTTCGACACCATGATATTTTTTTCTCATTACGGAGCATTTACAAATCCTAATTTAGGAATTTTAAGTAAGCTTCATAATTTAGAAATAGCCTCAGAAGGAAAAGTAACTGGAGCAGATGTAGAAAGATTATACAACGAAGGTAAACTAGAAGAAATAAAAAAACATTGTGGACAAGATATTAAACTTTTAGAAAAAATTTTTGAGAAACTATGTTTAGATTATCTTAAGAGAGTTAGAATTTAGTTCATTTTCTTCCTAAGGCAGTAGTAAAGTTTTTAAACGCTTTTTCTAATAATATTAAGATGGATTGTGGTAAATATTACAACCAAGTAGGGGAATTTGGTCTTAAACCTGAAGACCTAGAAAGATTCAGGCAAACATCAAGACATTTATTAGATTCAGGTAGTTTGCTTGATATTGGTTGTGGTGAAGGATATTGGTTAAAATTTCTTTCTGAAACAACAGATCTACAACTTTCTGGATCAGATGTATCTCAAATTAGACTAAATCTTTCAAGAAAAAATCTAAATAATGAGAATATTTCATTATCAGTTGATGATATAACAGAATTACCTTATGAAAACAAAGAATTTGATCAAATTACAGCTTTAGAGGTTATAGAACATATTCCAGAATGGCAAAAAGGATTAGCTGAATTAGTTAGAGTTGCATCAAAAAGAGTTGTAATAACAGTTCCTTATAATCAAGAGTTAATATATGAAATATGTCCGGATTGCGGAGGAAAAGCATATGTTGACGGCCATATAAATAGCTTCACTAAAAAAGATTTTCAAAATATAATTATTAATGGTAAAGTTTCATTTAAAGGATTAAAATATCCATTAAATTATTACACAAAAAAGGCATTAAAAGAAATCATAGTAAAAACTAAAAAAGAAGCTGAAATAGGTAATGAAGAAGACTGTACTCCAATAATATGTCCGGATTGTTATAAGGATATTCCTTCCACAAGGTATGCTAAATTTTCTAAAAGAGCTCTTAGCAGATTATCAAAAATTATTAAGCATTATCCAGAATTTTTATTAGTACAAATAGATAAATAATTCTTATTACTACAAAAATTATTTATATTCTAAAAAGAAATTAATTCTTGTGGTAGATGTTATAATTTGTCTGGGCGATTTTTTTAATGAATTAAAAAAAGTTAAAAATATGGAACTTAGAACAAAAAAATCTGTAAAATTATATAAACAACATAAAGCTAAAAAAATTATTTTTACAGGTGGTTTCAGAACACGAAAAGATATATCTGAAGCAGAGTATATGGAAAATATTGCTATTAAATTTAACATACCCAGAAAAGATATAATTTTGGAAGAAAGAGCAAATACAACAATTGGAAATGCTTATTATTGTAATAAAATCATGAAAAAAAAGAATTTTAAATCTGCTATTATTATAACTTCTCCACATCACATAAAAAGAGCTAAATATATTTTCGAAAAAATAATTCCTTCTAAAAAATTAGAATTTGTGGAGTGTAAACATAATCTTAGATTTTTTGAGGCAATTCCTTGCCATATTACTGAAATAAAAGATATATTAAAATTAAAGATTCTAGGAATTAATTTAACTAAGAAATAAAGCAAATAACTTATTTTTCCAATTCTAAATTTTCATCAATCTTTTTTGCTATTTCTTTAATATCTTTAAAAGCAGTTAAAACATTACTCTCCAAATGATCCACTAAACCACTTAAATTTTTATATTTCAAATTATACTTATTATCTTCAATATTAACAATATCCCTTTCTAATAGCCTATTTATGTGATGTATAACAGTTCCTCTGCTCAAATTAGTTTTTTCTGCTATTTTATCACTAGAAAGCTTTTCTTCTGCTTTTAAGGCCTTTAACAATTCAATAAATATCCTAAAACAACTCTTTTCTTTATCTCTAACAGAAGACATACCAATAGAAGTAGAAAACCATCTTAAATCTTCATTTATGTCATTATCTTTTAATTTCTTAATTTTAATTATAGTTGCTCTTCTAAAATAAGTAGTCATGTTTATTTCATATAACCGTAAGCTTTATATATTTTTTGTTTACCTTAGATGAACAGGTTGATTTAAAATCAACAATAATAAAATAATTAATGAAATTAAAAATCACATAAATCATAGTCACAGGAAGGGATAGGCAGGGTTTTCTGCACCTCTTTTACCCCTGTCTACCCTTCTTTGACATTTTTCAAAATGAAAAAAACAACTAAAAAATCTAAAATTGTTAAAAAAATATCTGTTGATGAATTAAAAATAGTACAAGCAGAGTTTGAAAATACTCTAAAAAGAGTAGAAAAAGAAAAACAAGGCATAGTTGATTATGCTTCACAATCTATTGTAATAAAGTTACTACCAATATTGGATGATTTTGAGAGTGCATTAAAAGCAGTTAAAAAATCAAAAGAAAAAGAGATGGTAGAAGGATTGGAGATACTCTATAATCAATTTTATAGCGTATTACAAGAAAACGGATTAAAACAAATTAATAGTAAAAACGAAATTTTTGATCCATATAAACACGAAGTAATTCAAAAAATCAATAGTAAAGAGCCAGAAGGCATGATAGTAGAAGAGATTCAAAAGGGGTATTATTTCAAAAATAGAGTTGTAAGACATACAAAAGTCAAAATTTCAGATGGAGGAAATCAAAAATGAGTAAAATTATAGGTATTGACCTAGGAACAAGTAATTCAGCTGCAGCTTTTTTAGAAGCTAGCAGACCAAAAATAATCCCAAGTGCAGAGGGTGCTACATTATACGGAAAAGCATTCCCGTCAGTCGTAGCTTTCACAAAAGATAATCAAGTATTAGTTGGAGAACCTGCAAAAAGACAAGCAGTTTCAAATCCAAAAGCAACCATAACAGCTGTAAAAAGAAAAATGGGTACTGATTATAAATATAAAATAAATAACAAGGAATATACACCACAGCAAATTTCCGCATTTATCTTACAAAAAATAAAGAAAGATGCAGAAGAATTTTTAGGAGAAAAAGTAGAAAAAGCAGTTATTACTGTCCCAGCTTACTTTGATGATGATCAAAGACAAGCAACTAAAGACGCAGGAACAATTGCTGGTTTAGAAGTTATTAGAATTGTAAATGAACCAACATCTGCTTCATTAGCTTATGGTTTAGATAAAAAAGACAAAGAATTCAAAATTTTAGTATTTGATTTTGGTGGTGGAACATTAGATGTAACAATAATGGATTACAGTGAAGGTGTATTTGAAGTAAAGTCTACATCAGGAGATACAAATCTTGGTGGAACTGATATGGATAATACTCTTGTTGAACATGTAATAAATAAATTCAAAGATGAATCTGGTGTTGATCTAAGTGAAGATGAAACTGCTTTACAAAGAGTAAGAGAAGCAGTAGAAAAAGCTAAAATTGAATTATCTACAACTTTAGAATCAGATATTAATCTACCATTTATCTCTGCTACTGACAAGGGTCCTAAACATTTGACAATGAAGATTACAAGATCTGAATTAGAAAAATTCGTTGATCCAATAATTCAAAAATGTAGACACCCAGTAGATCAAGCTTTGAAAGATTCAAAATTAAAAGCTGAAGACATAGACAAGATAATTCTTGTTGGTGGTCCAAGTAGAATGCCAATTGTTCAAAAATTTTTAGAAGACCAATTTGGTAAGAAAATAGAGCGTGGAGTAGATCCAATGGAATGTGTTGCTCAAGGAGCATCAATTCAAGCTGGAGTTTTATCAGGAGATGTAAAAGATGTTTTACTATTAGATGTAACTCCATTAACTCTAGGTATAGAAACTCTTGGTAGTATAAGAACAAAACTAATTGAAAGAAATACTACTATTCCTTCAAAGAAAACACAAATATTTTCAACAGCAGCTGATAATCAGCCAGGTGTTGAGATCAATGTTTTGCAAGGAGAAAGAGAAATGGCTGCTGACAACAAATCTTTAGGTAAATTCATGTTAGATGGAATACCACCAGCACCAAGAGGAGTACCCCAAGTAGAAGTTACTTTTGATATTGATGCAAATGGTATCATAAATGTTTCTGCAAAGGATTTGGGAACTAAAAAAGAACAATCAATTTCTATTACAGCTTCTCAAAAATTAAGTGAAGAAGAAGTTGAAAAGATGAAGAAAGAAGCAGAACAACATGCAGATGAAGACAAAAAGAAAAAAGAATCTGTAGAAGTTAGAAATAATGCAGACACAATAATCTTTACAACTGAAAAATTGCTTAAAGAACAAGGCGACAAAGTAGATAAAAAAGTAAAAGAAAAGCTGGAAAAAGAAATCAGTGAATTAAAAGAAGTTGTTAAAAGTGATGACACAGCAAAGATTAAGAAAAAACTAGAAGAAGTAGAAAAAGTTGCCCAAGAAATTGGTGCAAAAATGTATCAACAAGCTGCACAAGAAGCTGCTAAAAAACAAAAACAAGAAAAGAAAGACACAAAGAAAGAAGAAAAAGTAGTTGATGGCGAAGTTGTTGATGAAAAAGAAGAAAAGAAAAAATAATTTCTTTCTTTATTTTTTATTAAAAGATGACTAAAAGAGATTATTATGAAATTTTAGGTGTAAGTAAAGATTCTAATAAAGAGGAAATTAAAAAAGCTTATAAAAAATTAGCAAAGCAGTACCATCCCGATATTTCTAAGGACGAATCTTCAGAAGAAAAATTCAAAGAAGTTTCAGAAGCTTACGCTGTTTTGTCAGATGATGAAAAAAAACAACAATATGATCAATTTGGTCATGCTGGTTTTGATCAAAGATTTTCACAAGAAGATATTTTTAGGAATTTTGATTTTACAGATATTTTTGGAGAAGTTTTTGGAAATTCTGCTGAAGGCAGTATTTTTGACATGTTCTTCGGAGGCTCTCAAAGAAGACAAAAAAGAGGCTCAAATCTTTCTTATGAATTAGAAATAAGTTTGGAGGAAGCTGCATTTGGAACAGAAAAGAAAATAAATATTCAAAGAAGTGAAACTTGTCCAAAATGTGATGGAACAGGAGCAAAAGATAATTCTCTTATTAATTGTACAGAATGTAATGGTTCTGGTCAAGTAAGGGCTACAAGAAGAAGTCCTTTTGGTGTTTTTACACAAGTAACAACTTGTAGAGATTGTAGTGGCTCAGGAAAAGTTGTAGAAACTCCTTGTCCAGAATGTAATCATGGTTTTATTAGAAAAGACAGAGAACTTTCAGTTAAAATACCAGCCGGAGTAGATAATGGAAACCAAATAAGAGTATCTAGTGAAGGTAATTCAGATAAAGGTGGTTCAGGAGATTTATATATAAGTATTTTTGTAAAACAAGATAAAAGATTTGAAAGAGACGAAGATGATTTAGTAACAACTATCCCAATAAGTTTTGCAAAAGCATCTTTTGGTAGTGAAATAGAAGTTCCAACATTAGAAAAAGATGTTAAATTAAAAATTCCAGCAGGAACTCAAAGCCACACAATATTTAGATTAAGAAATCAAGGAATTACAAGATTACATAATTATGGCAGAGGAGATTTATTAGTTAAAGTTATTGTAGATGTCCCTAAAAAATTAACAAAGAAACAAAAAAAGTTATTAGAAGATTTTGCAAAAGAATCTGGTGAAAAAATTAAGGCTAAAAGAGGCTTTTTTTAATTTAGAGAAAATTATTTAAATTTCTAAAACTTTTATTTTTAAGATAATGTATAAAAAGAGGGGAATTTCTCCATTAATTACTACTGTTTTATTACTTGGGTTAATAATTTCTTTAGCAACTGTTGCTATTATATGGAGCAGATCTAATATTAAAACAACATTAAAAGGAGCAGAAAGAAGTTATATTAAACTTACTTGTAAAGATGTTGAATTTGATATTTTAAGTGCTTGTTATGAACCTATCGAAAGTTATGATGGTATTAAAATTACTGTTAAAAATAATAAAGATAAGCCAATAAATGCTGGATTCATGGTTAGAATAATTGGTGGAGATACAAGTATTAATCCAAGTGCTCCAGACACAAGTTTAGATGCTAATGATGTTAAAACATTTACAGTACCATTTGATGTGGAAGGTACGATTAAAGAAATTAGTGTATTACCAAAAATAAGATCTGAAAGAGAAAACCCGGTAGTGTGTACTAATCAAGCTCTTAATCTTAAGGTTGATGATATTAAACCATGTTAAAAAAAATACTTTTAATAATAATTTTTTTATTATTTTTACCCTTTGTATTAGCTTCCACTGTAGATGTTACTCCATCAGCAAAAACAAATGAAGATTTAACAATTACAGTAAATCCAGATGCTATGGGTGTTAATAAATTTTATTATATTTATCAAGAATTTGTAAATAGTTCGGACATTTTAAGGAGTATAAGTACATTTCCTTATCCAGATGATATTGGTTATACAGAAGAAACAGTTCTTTATGGGGTCTCATCGGGATGGGGAACTGGTGATTATTATGTTTCTGTTTATTCTTATAGTATAACAGATTGGATTAAAAAATATTTTGATGTTACCCAAGTAATATGCTATGATGTAAGTCTTGGTTTCCAGTTTTCTGTTCCTAATCTAGAATGTTCCTCCAGTAAACCAAAATACTGTGATGATGGAGAATTAATACATAATTGTCAAATATGCGGTTGTCCTTCTGATGTTGAATGTCAAGCAAGTGGAGTATGCCTTAATATTCCGGAAGTTGGACAAAATACAAAATCCATGTCAAAATATTCCAATCAAGAAACATTTTTAATTTCGAATTGGGATTGGAAAAATGTTTTACAATACATTCCAGTTACAACATGGACTGGAAATGAAGGATGTAGTAAAGGATATGGTACTCCCGATAATGTTTGTGTTTATCCAACTTTAATTTATCATAGAGAAAGTTATAGTAAATATGATATAGATTCAATAATTTACTTTATGCAATTATACGAACCAAGTAAAGTAGCACTTATTCAGCCACCAGAGGTTGGAACATATAGATTAGAGGAATTATTAATAGCAAATCCTGGTTTAGGTGCAGGTATAGCTAAGGAAAACATTCAAAGAACATATACTTATAATGATTATTTCTCATATTGGGAAACTTTTGATACTATTGTTTATGTTGAAGATGATTATGAATTGGCTTTATTAGCTTCTACTTATGCTTCCTTATTAAATGCTCCATTAGTTATTAAAGATGCAAACCTTGATTTACATGAAATATTTGTTGGAAGAAATGTTATTTGTGTAGGAAGTGTTTCTCCTGCTGGAAGTAGTTGTAGTGAACAATATACTTTAGAAACATTACGACAAAAATATAAAAGTAAAACAGGAACAAATAAAGCTATTCTAATTAATCCAACAGATTGGGATACTGGAGTTGTTAGAGGTAGTTTTCCTACAGATAAAGCTCTCACAATCGGAAAACTTTATACAAAAACATCATTAATGGCTCCAATTCTAGCATCTGCTAAGCATGAACTATTAATAAGTACAACTAAAACAGACAAAGATAAAATAGATAATTACATTCAACCATCGTTATCAGGTATTAGTTATCTAACAATTATGGCTTCTGAAAAATCAATACCACAGAGAGCATTTATGGAAACAAGGGGGACTATGAAACTTTATTGGGCACTAGATCAAAGCCTTTATGCTGATACAAATGGTGATCATAAACCAGAGATTGCTGCTGGTAGAATAGCTGGAATAAGTTCTTCAGATATATCTAGTTATATTGCCAGAGTATTATTTTTTGACAGATTCAGAAAAACCAACAGGGTAATGTTTATGGCTAGTTCTTTTGGGGGTACTATGGAATTTTGGGTTAAGAATTTAATGAGTGCTTTTAAAGATCTAGAAAATTCTGGTTATTACATTGAAGAAGATATGACTGCTGAAGAAAGTTATGATTTTGATCCTAAAAACTGGGAAGATAAAGAACTCATTTTTTATGTGGATCATGGTTGGGCATATTGGCAAGGAATAGATTATGATGAGATCCCAGAATTAAAAAATTCATTGGTGGTAACTGCTGCCTGTCACGGAGCTGAAACTTTTACCTATAGTTCATTTTGGGCACATTCTATAAGAAAAGGAGCAATTGGTTTTGTTGGATCGGTTAGTATAACCTTTTGGTCAGTATCTCTTGATTGGTTTTTAAGAAATATTTACCATAAAGATTATCCAACTATTGGAGATGCTTTCAAAGATAGTTATTCTGTTGACATAGACACTTCAGCTATGACTACATTAATAGGTGATCCAACTTTTGATTTAAACACAAAATCGCCAAAATGCTTTGATATAGGTGATTTTTGTTGGGTTAATGATAATTGTTGCCATAGGCAACAATGTGAGTTGTTTACATGCAATTATTGTAAAGAATTTGAAAAGGGTTGTTTTTGGGATACTGATTGCTGTGATGATCTACCATGTAAAGTAGCAACTTGCGGTTATCAAAGAAAAGGTCAGAATTGTTGGTTCAATGAAGATTGTAACCCCGGTCTTCGATGCGATGGATTTATGTTTTGGGCTGAATGCAAAGATTGTAGAATATATGGTGAACCATGTACTTGGGACACTGATTGCTGTGGTGATGAAGAATGTAAAATGAGTACTTGTGGTCTTCAAAGAAGATATGATAAGTGTGCATTTGATGAAGACTGCGAAGGTGATTTGAAATGTACAGCAGGAAATTGTGGTTGTCAGGAAAGAAATTCTTTTTGTTGGTCTAACTCTGATTGCTGTAGTGGTTTGGAATGCAAAGGATTTTTATGGTGGGCTACATGTAAAATTAAACCAAAACCAAAGAGCGGGGGAGGCGGTGGAGGAGGATCCTGCTTCTCAGGAGATATGAATGTTCTTTTAGAAAATGGTATACAAAAGAAGATGAGTGACTTAAAGATTGGAGAAAAAGTATTAACATTTAATCCAGATGGCAGTACTGAATATGTTGAAGTTTATGCATTCCTAGATCATGCACCTAATAAAATTATTAACTACCTTGTATTAGAAACTAATCATGGAGAATTAGAATTAACTCCTGATCATTTAGTATTTACTAAGAAAGCAGGAGTTGTTTATGGTGCTCGTGCAATGGATCTTAAAGTAGGTGGTATTTTACTTAAAGTATTAGATGATACTATTGTAGAAGCTACTGTCCTTAATATAAAAGAAATAACTAAAACAGGTGCATACGGTCCTGCAACACGTGGCTCTGGAACAATTGCTGTTAATGGTTTCCTTGCTTCAATCTATGCAGCATCTCATCCAAAAGGTATATATGTACCTCATTCATTTATTAACATATTATTCAAACCATTAAGTGAGTTAACTAAAGTAAATGATGAGAATATTACGCCGCAAGAGGGTATTCATTGGTATGCTGAATGGCTTAAAGAAGTATTTTGTCCTATTTTGCCACCAGGTTCACATCAATGTTCAAATCTTAAATAATTATATAAAAAATGAAAATAAAAATTGGAATATTATTTTTTGTTTTGTTAGCATTATTTCCGATAGTATCAGCAACATCAATAATAATAGATATGAAAGACTCTTTTAATGTTAATGAAAAGATTTCATTTGATTATAAAATTATCTCAGAAAATCCTATGGAGATAAAATATATGGTTTCAGTTAAATGTCCAGATGCACCATCACCTCTATTAATTATTATGGATGGAACAACACCACTGACAAAAACTTATACTTATATGACTTCTATTAGTGAAAAAATAGAACCACAAACATGTATAGCTGGAGTTGCTGTTTTATCTCCAGAAGAAATTATAGGAGAAAAATCTTTTAATATTATAACTAATCCTGGTTTTGATTTTAGTGTCTTAACATGTGAAGATTTAGAATGTACTAGAGAAACAAAAATATTTGTTAAAAATACAGATATTTATTTAGACTATACATCGGAACTTTCAGAATTAACAACAACAGCAACTTTAATTTATCCAAGTAAATCTACCCATCAGTTAACTTTGCCAACTACAATAAAAGCAGAACAAATTGGAAATTATGAATTAGAAGTTAAAGCTTCCAAAGAAGGCCATAAAACAATAACCAGGAAAATTCAACTTGGAGTTATTGGGCAAGAAGCTAATATTGGATATACTAAAGTTGAAGACATTGGAAAAGATATTAAAGCAGTGGAAATCTCAAAAATAAACATACTATATATTATATTACCAACTATTGTTGTTTTATTAATAATAGGTTTAACAATTTATTACCTTAAGAAAAAACAAGAATATAAAATGGGTGGTAATCAAATTTGATTACATTCTCTCAGGAGCTTCAATTCCAAGTAAATACAAAGAATTCTTCAAAACTTGTTTAGTTACTTTAACTAATAATAATCTTGCATTTTTAACTTTTTCTTCAGCTTTTAACACAGGAAAATCACGATAAAATTCATTAAAATTTTGAGCAAGCTCAAAAGCATAATTAGCAATTAGATGTGGTTTTTCTTTTAATACAATTTCAGGAAATTTTTTAAGTACTTCAATTAAATTAATTTCATCTTTTAAAACAGAATAATCAACTTTCCCAATTTTTCCTTTTCTTAATATAGAAGAAGCTCTAGCATATGCATATTGTATATAAGGCCCCGAATCCCCTTCAAAATTTAAAGCTTTTTCCCAATCAAATAAAACATTTTTATCAGGACTTACTTTTAATATACTATATTTCAAAGCACCATAGCCAATAATTTTAGTTAATTTATCTAAATTTTTAACTTTTCCATGTCTCTTAATTATTTCTTTCTTAG
>NZBH01000021.1 GCA_002687815.1 archaeon
AAGGCCAAAAAAATATTGAATAAGGATTAATATGGAATATAGGAAATTAGGAAGGACTAATTTGAAGGTTTCTGTTATGGGGTTAGGTGGTGGTGCTTTTTATAATCCAAAAATAAACTCTGAAAATGTAAGCAGGATTATACCTTATTGTGTTTCTAATGGAATAAATTTTATAGATACAGCAGAAAATTATGATGAAACAAAATTAACAGATAGTTTGAAGGAAAATAGAGCTAAAATTATTCTTAATTCAAAATCTACTTCTTCAGATAAAGAAACTATGGAAGGATCTATAAAAAATAGTTTAAAAAAACTAAGTACAGATTTTATTGATATATATCAAATGCAGACTTTGATGGAAAAAGATGATTTAAAAAATCGTATTGAAAACGGTGCTTTGGATGCTATAAAGGAAGCTAAGCAAGAAGGGAAAATTAAATTTATTGGTTTTTCAAGTCATCGTGTTCCTACAATAATTGAAGCTATTAAAACTGATGAGTTTGATGTTGTTGAAATGCCATATGGTATTGGGCATTATGAATCAGAAAAAGCACTTGAAGTTGCAAAAAAATATAATATTGGCGTAATTGCTATTAATGTTCTTGGTGGGGGAATGCTTGTTGATAGAAATAAATTAAGTACTGGTGGTTCTTTTATGACTACAAAAAATGCAATGCAATATGTTTTGTCAAATGAAAATGTTTCTACTGCATTAATTGGTATGAGCTCAATTGAACATGTAAAAGAAAATTTAGATGCTGTAAATAATATTGAAATATTGTCTGATGAAGAAAGAGATAGTATTCAAAAGAAATCTTATAATTTCTTAGGAGAAGATTTTTGTAGATCTTGTAAAGCTTGTATGCCATGTGATAATCATGGGTGGAATTTTAGTATCGATAATTTTTTAAGATTTCAAACATTTTATTCTAAATATGATTATAAAATTTTTATAAATGAATATCAAAAACTACCAATTAAAGCCGATCTGTGTGAGCAATGTGGAAAATGTGAAGTTAGATGTCCATATGGTGTAAAGATTATGAAAGAATTAAGAAAAACTCATGAGCAACTTAATCTAGAATTTGATGAAGAAAATTTTAAGAATTTGCTTAATGAATATTTTGATGAAAAAATTCTTAGAGAAACTATTCTAAATTTGGATCAATTTGAAAAAGATATTGCAATGGATAAAATTAATTCTACATTTATGCCTGCTGGAGAAAAATTTAGTCTAAAGCAGGAAGAAGTTGGTAAGATTATTTTAGCTGGAATGTTTTATTTAGATAAAAATCAATTTATAGAATTATTAAAGCCCTATATTGGAAGATCTTTTTTATACAAAATAAAAAAGAAATTATCTCTTAAATTCAGGGAGTTAGTTATATGAAATGGGTGGAAGTTATTGCTTCTAGAGTAATAGATTGGTTTTCTGGTAAGCCAACATTACATGAGGTTAGATTGAGTCCTACCTATAATTGTAATTTAGCATGTTTACCATGTGTATCAAGAGGAAGACCCTTATTCAAACCTGAAGATGAACTTTCAAAAGAAACATATTTGAAAATAATAAAAGAAGCAGCTGAACTTGGGGTAAAAAGATTTGATATTTGTGGTGGTGGGGATCCTTTTATGAGAAAAGATACTATGGAAATAATGAAAGAAATCAAAAATCATGGTATTAAAGGGACTGTGTCTACAAATGGAACTTTGTTTACTAAAGATATGATTAAACAAATCGTTGAAATGGAGTGGGATGAGGTAAGATTTAGTATTAATGGGCCAAATAATAAAATAGATGATCGTATTAGGGGTGTTAAAGGAACATTTAGAAAATCAATTGAAGCTATTAAAACTTTTAATTATTTTAAAAGAGAATTAAATAAAAATAAACCAACAATAAATTTAATGCCAATTCTCACAAGTTTAAATTATAATAAGGTATGTGAATTTGTTGAATTAGCTCATTCTCTTGAAGCTGATACAATTACACTTCAACCTTTTATGTCAGAAATTCTTGAAGATCCCAGAAAAGTAAGTGAAGGAAAAAGAAGAAGGATTAGTCGAAAATTGGAAATTAAGGAAAGACAAAGAAAAAAACTTCGATTTTATATGGATGAAGCAGTAAAACTTGCTGAAAAATATAATTTAACCAATAATTTTGAGTTTATAGGTTCTGATGAAGTTGAAAAGACTACGGATGAATTAATTTCTTCTGATGTTGAGAATATTGACGGAAATCCTCTTTTATCTATTCCTTGTTATACTCCCTGGTGGCTTATAGATATAGATAATAATGGTAAGGTAGGTCTTTGCTCTTGCACCCGGGTACGAGAAGATATAAAAGAAAAAAGTTTGAAAGAAATATGGCTTGGTGAAAAATTTGAAGGTTTTAGGAAAATGCTTGCAGGTAGTCAAATTCCAAAAGAATGTAAAACTTGTTGTGCAATATCTGTTAGAGATAATAGGAAAATAAGAAATAATATTTCTAAGATGTTAGTGAAACATGATATGGAGAAATAAAAGAAAAAAGGTGTTCGTAATAGGGATCCCTCATCTTAATTGGAAGCTTTTAAACTTAATGATAAAAAGTGGAAAATTTCAGGCTTTTGAAAGATTGATAAAAGATGGCAGTTCTGGTAAGATAGTTCCCCAAGAAGATGTATGTAGTAGTCCTGTAGAATTTACCTCTATGATAACTGGTGTTAAAAAAGAAAAACATTCAATTGGGTATAGTGAGCATAGTGATAAAGAATATATTGAAAATGGAAAATTATATACCCGTTTAGATATCAAGGCTAAAACTATTTGGGAAATAGCTTTAGAAAATAGAAGAAAAATTGGATTATATCATTGGTTACTTACTTGGCCACCTAAAAAAGTTAAAGGTTTTATGGTGACTGGAAGATTGTCTCAAGACAATAATAAGACTTATCCTAAAAAATTAAAAAAGGTTTTGGAATATTCAGATCCTGATTCTCCAGATTTCTTTGATCATCGTGCTGCTCTTATGTTAATCAAAAAATATGATGTTGATTTATTTTTGGGAATGGAAGAAAGAGCACATGGGCCAATCCATATTCTTTGGGAAGATATAGAATCAGATAAAATAGAAGAAAAAAAATCTTTTTTTAATTATTTTAAATATATGGATTTATTTTTAGGAAAAATATTAGAAGAATTTCAAGATGCTACTATTATAGTGGCTAGTGATTCTGGGATGAAACTTAGAGATTATCCAATTTATACTGTTGGTAATGAAATTATTGAGCTTTCAGAAAAATTAGGAATAGATCTTCAATTTTATGCCATGGATATTTATCCTCCTTATGAACCAAAAGCAAAACCTGTCTTCCATATTCCTGGGAAAACTAAAGAAGAGAAAGAAAGAATGGTAAAAATTCTTGATGGGATTAAATATAAAGATGGTAAAAAATTTATCAAAGATATTTGTTGGAAAGAAGATGATTTTTCTTTCTCCTTTAATTTTCAACCTTCATTTATCAAGGATAAATGTGATTGGATTAACCTTGTTCTTCCTAATGGTGAAGATTTTAGAGTTTGGGTAATAAAACAGACTGGAGCTTCTCTTCCAAGGGGCGGTGTTTTCATAGCTAAAGGGCCTTTGATAAAAGAAGATTTTGATGTAGGTCAAGTTAACACAATTGATATATCTCCAACAGTTCTTTATTTATTGGGCTTATCTATTCCTGAAAATATTGAAGGGAATATTTTAGAGGGGATGTTAAGATGATGGATCTAAAATTAGAGAAAGTACAAATTCATCCGACAAATCGTTGTAATTTAAAATGTATTTTTTGCGATGTTTCCTGTACACATGCTAATGCTGTAGATTTAGATGAAGAAAAATTCGTAGATATATCCAATGAATTATGTAAACTTCAACCTTCTGTTGTTACTATCTCTGGTGGTGGAGAGCCACTTTTAAGACATAATCTTTTAATGGATATGATTAAAATTTTATATTCTGGCAATATTAAAGCTGAAATTATAACTAATGGTACGTTGGTTTCAAATCAAATGGCAAGGACAATAGCAGAATGTTGCCATGATTATTTATTGAGCATACATTCTACAAGTGAAAATTTAGATGAATTTCTTAGGGGTAAGAAAGATTCTATTAATAATAGTTTTGATGGGGTAAAACAAATAGTTTATTGGAAAGAGAAAATGAAAAAAGATGAACCTCAAATAGGCACTGTGATGGTGATAAATAAATTTAATATTAAAGAAATAGATAAAATGATAAAAAAAGCTTTTTCCTTAAGGATAAATAATGTTAGATTAAGAATGGTGCATAAATGGGGAGACAAATATCTTCCATCCCAAAGACAAATGAAATTCTTAAAGAAAAATTTGAAAAATTATGAAAATCTTGCATCAGAATATAATTTGGAATTATTTTATCATTTTTTGGTAGAAGATCTTTTTCCAGAAACTAAAGAAAAGCCTGTTGAAAATAAAATTTCTAAAGATCAATTTAGTTGTAAACTACCATTTAAAGAAATGGTTATTTTTGCTGATGGTAGGGTAGCACCTTGTTGTAATTTTATTACTGATACTGAAGATTCTGTTGGAGTTGATTCTATTAAGAACAAGACATTATCTGAAGTTTGGTTTGGGAAAAAATTTAATCTTCTTAGAAAATATGTCACAGAAGGTGATAAGAGTAAATTACCTAAAACATGTAAAGAATGTTCTATTGATCTAAAACCAATAGATAAAGGATATAAATAAAATGGATATATATAGGGGTGTTCATGATGAAATAAAAGAAAGATTATGTAAGTGGGCAGTAAGTGAACCTTCTGGTCCTGTAAGAATGGTTTTTTCTCTCACTGAACGATGTAATTTCAAATGTCTTTATTGTTCTGGTATTTTAATTCATGGAGGTATTTATCCTGAAGAATTGATAAAGAAGGAAAATGAGTTAAGCAAAAAAAAATGGATTAAGATAGCAAAAGAAGGTGCTAAACTCGGAGTTAAACATTGGAGTGTTCTTGGTGGAGAGCCACTATTGAGATATAAAACTTTACTTCGTATGATTAAAATTATCAAAAAAATAAGTCCAGAATCAGTAATAGAGTTAAATACAAATGGCTGGTTTCTTACCCCAGATATTGCTAAAAAGTTAGTTCTTTCAGAATGTGATTTAATACAACTTAGTATTGATGGCTCAAATGCAAAAACTCATGACTTTTTAAGAGGCAGAGATGGCTCTTTTGATAGGCTAGTTAATGCAGGCAAGCAACTTATGTTTATGAAAAGAAAATATGGTAAAGAAAAACCAAGAGTACATGTAAATACAGTCATTAATTCAAGAAATTATTATGAATTACCAGAGCTTGCATCTCTTGCTGGTTCATTTGAGGCAGAAGTTTTTATAGCAAATCCTATGAGGGTTCAGTCAGCAAATATTCCTTGGATAAAGAAAGAGAATCTTGAATTAACAAAGGAACAAATAAATCAATTCCCTAAAATTTGGAAAAAAGTTGAAAACATTGGAAAACAACATAATATTGATGTATGCAATGGAATTGATGTGAATGTAACACCAGACGAAAAAACTAATGAATTACATGAAGAAGATAAATCAAAAAAAGTACATTCTCATGAAGCTGTAAGATCTTTTTTAGATGCTTTCTGTTTTGGTCCTTTTTATTCTTTAGCTATTGGAGCAACTGGAAAAGTAGGTTCGTGTGCATCTTCTATTACTTTTCTTTCTCCCGTTAATATACGTGAAAAAAGTTTGAAAGAAATATGGTATGGAAATTATTTTGAATCTGCTAGAAAAAGTATGCTTAATGGTGAAACTTCGTTAGAAGAATGTAAAACTTGCGGTATAATTACTCAAAGATTTAACATTCGTAGCCAGCTATCAGATCTTGTAAGTGAAAAAAGACCTAAAATTCGTACCCACAGATATGGTCGTGAACTTGAGACATAAATGAAAAAGGGAAAATTTTTTTATTTAATTTATTTAATAATTATAGTAGTAATAACAATATGTATTTCTATGTTAATAATTAAAGGTGATACCAAAATCAACTATGAATTAATTGTACCTGGATTTTCAAAAGATACTGGAGAAAGCCCTTGTAAGGACATTGGTATTGGAGCTCCTAAACTTTCTCAGAATCTTTTTTCAGTTGGGTACTCTGAAGATTCTGTACCATCCTATGGGTTGGTCCCTGGATTTGAAGGGATTTATGATGGTACTTGGATATGTCTTCTACCTACAAAAGTAAGAATTAATTCACATGGCTTTAGGGATTATGAATATCCTTTAGAAAAACCATCCAACACATTTAGAATAATTATTTTAGGTGATTCTCATACTTTTGGTTTGGGTGTTGAACTGAATGATACTTATCCAAAGGTACTTGAATCCTTATTGAATAAAGGGGCTGATGGTTTGAAATATGAAGTTATTAATCTTGGAGTACCAGGTTATAATATGCTTGAAAAAGTTGAATTCTTTAAAAAAAATGGACTTTTGTTTAACCCGGATATTGTAATGGTGCAAGCCGATCTCTTAATGGATGATGCTATGAATAGAACCGAACAGAAAGAATTTATAAATCGTTATACCGAAGATTATCTTGTAAAACATGGATTAAATAAAAGTAAAATTAGCGAATGGAATCTTACTTTAATAAATTCAGAAGCTTATGAAATATATACTAAAGAGATGGTAAAAAAACCACTTCCCAAAGTTCTGTCTAGAATTAAAAAACCATTATCCGAATTAAAAAGTATAACTGAGAATAGATATATACCTGTTGTGCATTTATACTTATTTAATATCAATTCTGATGAAAGGTCTATATGGATGGAAATTGACAAAGATTTTGGTTTTTATATGTTTAATTTTAAATTTTATAATGAATATAAAGGATCCAACCATTTGGATTTAATTCTTCCACGTAAAGATCCGCATCCAAATTCTTTTGCACATAA
>NZBH01000022.1 GCA_002687815.1 archaeon
ATAGATATATGAAAAAATCTTTTAAAAAAGCTGATATTGTTATTGCTGTTAGTGATAATACCAAAGAAGAAATAATTAAAGAATTTAAAATTGACAATATTGTTAGAATATATAATGGTATAGATACTGAATTTTTTAAACCTTCAAATTTAATTAACAATAATAAAGAAAAAAGGATTAAACTACTATTTGCTGGTAGTTTGATTAAAAGAAAAGGTGCTGATTTACTGCCAAAAATTATGGAAAAACTGGGAGACAATTTTGTATTATATCATACTGGCACTAAAAGATTTGAGAATCCAAATATTATTCCTCTTGGAAAGCTTGATAAACACTCCTTAGTAAAATGGTATAACTCTTGTGATATATTTTTATTTCCTACCCGTTTAGAAGGTTTTGGTTTGTGTGTAGCAGAAGCAATGGCTTGTGGAAAACCAATTGTTACTACAAATTGTTCATCTTTACCAGAGTTAGTAGTTGATAATAAAGGTGGATTTTTGTGCGAGAAAGATAATATAAACGATTTTGCTGAAAAAATTTTATATTTATCAAAAGATGAAGATTTAAGAATAAAAATGGGAAAATTTAATAGAGAGAGAACAGTTAAGAATTTTTCAATAGAGAAAATGGCAAAAGAACACTATAATCTTTATTCAAAATTGATAGGAAATTAAATATAAAATGAAAATCTTCAAACCCTATACTTCAGAGTTATTATTGGGGTGTGTTAACAACCACTCCTGGAAAACTTTTCTTGATTTAGGATGTGCTAAAGGGCCTATATTAAAAGAATTAAAGAAGAGGGGACATTTTAGGGATAAAAAAATTTATGCTATAGATATTCGTCATTCTTTCAAAGATTACATAGAGGAAATAGATAAAGATATTATATTTTTTAATGATAGTGCATGTAATCTGAAAAATATTGAGAATAATTCAATTGATTTATTAGTATCTTCCCAAGTAATGGAACATGCTGAAAGTGATGAAAAGATGATTGAAGAAGTAAAAAGGGTTTTGAGTAAAAATGGTCTTGCTTATATAACAACTGTTTTCAAGAAAAAATGGGCATGGTATTTTTATAGGTGCGGGGGTAAGTGGAGATTAGATCCAACACATGTTAGAGAATATACAAAAGATGATCAATTATTGCCTTTATTCACAAAACATGGTTTCAAAATTTTAAAAACGAAAAAAAATATGTTTTGGTTTCATCTTCCATTTTATAGGAAAATAAAGATCCCGATTTTTGGATATTATAATTGGGAAATAATTTTAAGAAATAAATAACTTTTCTAAGGTATCTTTATTTTTAAATTTTCTTGGATTATTATTAAGTCTCTCTTGATTAACACTGTCTATTATATTTCTTATCTCTTCAATATCAATACCAAGCTTAGTTACATCTGTTTCAAGGCCAACATTATTGATAATACAGTTAATTATATTACTGGCTTCTTCTGGTGAAGATACACCAAACATAAAACACAAATCTCTAATTGAACTTACAACATAAGATGAACCTCTTTTATCATTATAATCTAAGCTAGTAACTCCAGCATTATATTCTAACATAGGGCTAATAGTTAGAGCAACTGCTTGCCCATGAGGAATATTAAATTGAGAAGTAAAATTATATGATAATGCATGACAAGCTGTTGTTTTTGCAATATTTATTGCCTTCCCAGCAAGATTAGATGCCCTTACCATAGCTTTCCTAGAACTTAATGAAGGATTATTAACAGATCCAACAAAATTTTCCAATATAAGTTCAATTGCCCTTTTTGAATATAATCTTGAGCCTTCAGTTGAATTTATTGACCAATAAGACTCTATTGCTTGACAAAAAGCATCTATTCCAGAATTAGCTGCAACATTCTTTGGCATACTCCTAACAAATTTAGGATCTATTATAGAATAATTTGGAAGTAAAAAATCATGAGCTAAAGAATATTTTATTCCATTTACATAAACAACAGCAAAATGTGTAGCTTCACTACCAGAACCAGCCGTCGTCGGTATAGCGACTAGCGGTAGCCCTTTTTTATCAATAATTTTATCTTTACTTAAATATTCAATTGGCTCTCCGTCTTGTGCTGAAAATATATTGATTGATTTAGCAGCATCAATAATACTTCCACCACCAACAGCAGCTACCAAACCACAATCATCATCAAAAAAAGACAATCCTTTCAAAATATCATTTAATTCTAAGTGAGATGTAGATATTTGAAAATGAGTTAAAGAATAAGAATCAAGTAAATGTTCAATAGCTTGTTTAGCTCCTGAATCATTGTAAGATTTATTTCCTGTAACAAGAAAAGTTTTTTTAGGATTTTCTGATTCAAAAATATTCTTTAGATATGTTATCCTATTTTCTCCAAAATATTCTCGTTGATTCATTTATTTTAAGAACTCCATAAAAGATTCTTTATTTTCTAAAGAGGAACTTGTTGGTCGTCCTAAATCTTTCCTTGAATCTTGATTTATTTTTACTACAATCAAACTAGGAGTAGCCAATTTTGAAATATTATTTAATAAATCTATTAAGTCCTTTTTAGATTTAACAGTATTTGCAGAAGCATATCCACAAGCCAAAGCTGCTTTTTCAAAATCCACACTATCTGAAACTGTTGATTGTCCGCCTGTAGAATCATAGGAATTATTATCAAATACTATATGGTACAAATTTTTTGGTTTATAATGCCCTATTGTTGCAAAATTTCCCATTTGCATTATTGCAGATCCATCTCCATCAAACACAAGTATTTTTTTATCAGGTTTCTGTAAGGCAATCCCAAGAGCAATTGAAGAGCTACAACCCATGCTCCCAACCATGTAAAAATCTCTTGGTTTTTCTGATTTTGTTAATCTATATTCAAACAATTCTCTAGAAGTCTTTCCAGTAGTAGAAATAATCAAATACCGGTCATCAAGATTATCAACTATACACTTTATAGCATCTTCTCTAGTTAACTCAAATTTTTCTGTTGGTTGTTCATCAAAATTATATTCTTCAATAACCCCTTTTTTAATAATCAAAGCATAGGGCCTACTATTATTCTCTATATAATCAATTGCTTTAGAAATTGTTTTTTCAATATCTTCTTTTCCAACGGGCAATAATTCATATTCTATTTCTAAAACATCTAATAATGGTAAAGTTATTCTACCCATTTTTTTATGCTGAGGTTCATCTTTTGTTTCAGGTTCTCCTCTCCAACCAATCATCATCAATAAAGGAATAGAATAAACTTCAGTATCACATAATGAAGTAAGTGGATTTACGGTTTTTCCTAAACCAGAGTTCTGCATATAGACAACACCAACCTTACTACTTGAAAGATTATAACCAGAAGCTAAAGCTATTGCCTCACACTCATTAGAAGCTTTAATGTTAGTAAAGTATTTTCCAGGATTTTTATCTAAAAAATTCATCCAGCCTTTGAATGTAGAATCAGGGATACCAGTAAAAAATGTTAGGTCATTTTTCAACATTATTTGATGTAAATCTTCACAACTTACCATTTCATTTATTTTCTGGAATTAAATTTAAAAATTCTTTAATAGGCATACAAAAATTTTCTGCTTCATATGCTCGCCCATTCTCTAAGATAGTTTCTACAGCTTTTTTCATACCCGGATAGGCGCTTCTAAGTAAATGATTTGCATATATTACTATGTTAATTCCAGCATCTGCTAGCTCTTTTTCAGTAACATGGCTATAGGTTGAAGGGACTGCAACTAAAGGAACTTTATCTTTTATTTGAGAATATTCTTTGCAAAATTCAAATATTTCCTTAGCATCTTTTTCCTTACTATGGATCATTATAGCATCTGCTCCTGCTTCAATATACGCTTTTGCTCTAGTTAATGCATCATCCATACCTTTTTTTAGAATTAAACTTTCAATTCTGCATATTATCATAAAATTATCTGTTATTTGAGCTTTTTTTCCTTCATTAATTTTTGTTGTAAAATTCTCTATAGTATCTTGAACTTGTTCTGCTTCTGTTCCAAGTAAAGAATTTCTTTTCAAGCCTATTTTGTCCTCGATTATAACTGCAGAAATACCAAGTCTTTCTAATGTTTTAACCATGAATGTAAAATGTTCCACTGGTCCACCATTATCTCCATCCAAAATTAATGGTTTTGTAGTAACTTCTAAAATATGATTAAGTGTATTTAGTCTTGAAGTAAAATCTACAAAACCTATATCGGGTTTACCTTTTGCTAAAGAATCAGTTAAACTACTTACCCAAATTCCATCAAACTCTTCTTTTCTTCCATCCTTAATAGCAATTGTACTTTCAACTATCCTTCCTGTTATTCCATTATGTGCTTCTAGAATTCTAATAATTGGTTTTGTTTTTAACAACCGCTTAAACCGTTCCATCCTCATTTCAGGAGTAAAACCAATTTCTTTTAGAGACTTGTTAAGTTTTGTAGAAGAAATTCCTTTTGTATAAGGTATTTCAACTAATTTCCCATTCCATTCTTTTAATACATTGATAACTTGTTGCCTTGTTTTTTTTTGAACACCAGTTTTCCAATCATCACCATGAATAACATAATCTGGCTTTATTTCTTTTAAATTAGGAACATAATCAAGTGTTTTCTGCGGAACAACTTTTTCAACACCCTTTATATTTTCTATAATAATCTTTCTTTGTTCATAGGTTAGAAAAGGGAGGCGTTTATAGCTCGCAATAGCCTTATCAGTCAATAAACCTATAATTACCTCTCCAAGTTTTCTTGCTTCATTTATTATGTTTAAATGTCCTGGATGCAATAAATCTGCACTTATCCCTACGTAAACTTTTTTCTTCATTTATATGAAAACTACCTCCAAACTTTGATTTTTTAGTATTTAGATAATTTTATATATTTAACCTTGTTTTTCGCCAAGTCCTTTTATGAACTCAAATACCCTTTCTGAACTTTTATTATCCTGAAATTTATGAAAAATTTTACAAATTTTCTTTCTTTCTTTAGAATAATGATCTTCTTTCAATTCTTTTTCTATAACATCAAATACTTCTATCCAATCTTTAGCTTTTGGACCAGGAGTTACTTCATCATAATTATAATAAAAAGCATCTTTCTTTTTATTAAATTCTTTAATATCAAATGGAGCAAATATAATTGGTCTATTTAATAATAAAAAATCCAAAAAAACACTCGAGTAATCAGTTATTAAAATATTTGTTTCTCTTAGAAGTGGAAATATATCGGGAACTTCTTCATCTGAAAGATTATGAATCCTTGAACATTTAAGTTTATTTATATTTATTATATTCATTGGGTGTGCTTTAATTATAAGAATTGCATCCAATTCTTTTAGTTTCTTTTCTATCTCTTCTGTCTTAAACCCATATTTTTCAAATAAATTACCACCATCTTTTCGCCATGTTGGGAAATACGTAATAATATGTTTAAATTTGATTCTTTTTTTCAAATCTTCAATAGAATTATTTAATGGCAAATCAGGATTATCAAATAGACCATCATTTCTTGGAGTACCAGTTACAGCAGTATAATTTTCAGGAACTCCAATAAGAAGTGCGGCTTCTCTTCTTATTTTTTCAGAAGT
The DNA here is from genome assembly GCA_002687815.1 of archaeon. Taxonomy (GTDB): domain Archaea; phylum Nanobdellota; class Nanobdellia; order SCGC-AAA011-G17. Next base: position 5,594 of record NZBH01000022.1, read on the forward strand.
TGCTATAGCATAATGAGAGGAAATCCCAGTTATTTTTCTTAATGTTGCCCCCAAATTATGGACACTAAAATCTTTAAAAGGAGTAGCATGTCCAAGTTGTATAATTTTTGCACCACCGATTAAGAGATTGTTTATATCACGCATTCCATGAGAAGTAATAATGTAACCAGCCATTATAGAATACAAAAAACCTTTTGGACTAAAAGTGGGATGTACTTGATATCCTTTTTTATTAAGTTCATCTATAACTTTTTGGTTTTTTGTTAGCCAGATTGGCCTAATGTCAGGACAATTTTTATTAACATAAAGATAAAGATATTTTGAATTATCTGCAAATCTTTTTCCATGACTAGATCCAAAAATCCAAAGATTTTTTTTTCTTGGAATAAAAAATAAAAAAGGATGAAAGAATATCATAGCTAAAGATCTAACGCCTTTAATAATTTTTTGTCCCAGATTATATTCGGGAATTATTGATACTTGCTTCATTTTAAAATAAAGATTTTCTAAAAAATATAAAATCCTTTTTCTTTAATTCTTTTAATATAATTAATAGAAGAATATACATTACCGCAATTATTAAATATTTTATTATTAACCAAAAACCACCAACTAAAAAATAATTTTTAGCAACAAAATAAATAATAAATCCACTTAACATTATTTTTATTATAGATTTTTTATAAGTGAAAACATTGAATTTTTTTATTATATAGACGCTACTAATAACAAAACCAATAAAAACAGATATGCTTGTTGCAAGTGCTGCTCCAACAAGCCCTTTTTGTGGAATAAATATAAAATTTAGGATTATATTTAATATTAAAATAATACCTCCAATAAACATAGAAATTTTAGGTTTACCGCTGCCAGATATTATTGTAATAAATAAGTTAAACAAAGCAAAAAAACCAAGACCAATAATCAATATGGATAGGGTGGGAGCAACACTTATATTCTCAATAAAAGTTTCAGAATAAAGTAATTTAATTATTTCTTTAGAAGTTGCAGAAATTAAAAGTGTTAAAGGAACCAAAATCATTAAGCTATATCTTAATCCTGATTTTATATAAGTCCTAACTCTTTTTGTATTTTTAAAAGCAGTAGATTCAGAAATTAATGGAAATAACACTATGCTTAATGGGAAGATAAAATATAGTGGTGTTTTTGCAATTGTTGATATTGCGGTATAATATCCTGCTAAGGTATTTGATATACCAGATTCTGATAAACTTTTAATAAGATATAAACTGGTTTCTGGTAAAAGAAGTGTAAACAAACCAAGTATGGTTATTGGAACTGCAAATTTCAAGGTTCTTTCAATGGTTATATATTTCTCTTTTTTTCCAAGACCATAAATAAAAAAACATAAAATAAACATTATTGTAGAAGAAAGAACAAAACCAATGATTCCCCAAAGTATAGAATGCCATATCAATACTAAACCAATTATTAATACGAATTTCAAGATAGAATAAATTCCATGCAATATAGCTTGTTGTTTGAATTTTTTTAATCCACTAATATATGCTACAAATATGGAGTACAAAGGAAATGAAATAAAAGCAAAAGAAGCTATTCTTATATATGGTGTCAAACTAATATCATTAAATAATAAAGCAATCCATTTTGCGAATATAAAAAACAATGCAAAAACTACAAGACTCATTACAACTTGAAAATTAAGTATGTTCCTTTTTATTATTTCAGCTTTTTCAGATTTTTCAGAAATAAATTTTGTCACAGCTCGACAAAATCCACGAGCTACAACCATATTTACTACAGTAACTAATGAAATAATAATACCATATATACCAAATTTTGCTGGACCTAAAACTCTTCCCAATATCAAGTATGTTAAATATCCAAAGAAGTAAAACATTAGATTTGCTATTCCCAGATATTTAACGCTTTTTCCTAAATGCATTTTATTCCTTCTTTAAAATAAGAACAACCGGACCATTAATTACTCCTTTATCGGTAGGATAAGGACCTTCAGCTACTTTAACAAATGTAAGGCCAAGACTTTGTAAATAATTTATTTTAGACTCTGTTAAAGGATAAACAAATTCTGGTTGTATCCTCTCCCATACATCTATTTCTATATAAACAGGAGCCTTATTTGTTTTAACAATATCTTCAAAATCTTCTTTTTCTGGATAACCCGCTAAATTTCCACCATTTTCTACTTCTTCAATTCCAGAAAAAGCTCTAAGAGTTCTTACACTTGCTGAATAAATAATAGCATTTTCTTCTATATTATCTTTTAACCATTCACCAGCTTCTTTAAATCCAGTATAGGTATAGGATTTTGATATATTTAGATTGTTCCCCAAACTATAAAATGGAATTGCAATTAATACTATTAACCCTATGAAAACCCAATTACTTATTTTAATCTTAGAAAATTTTTTGATATATTTACCAATTTCAAATACAACCCATCCAACCATTAAATAAAGAGCGGGTAAACAAGGCAATAAGTATCTTGGTACTGTCCCAGGGTGTAAGAAAGTATACAAACCCCATATGGATAATACCCAGCTAAATAATAAAAAATGCCCTTTAGTTTCATGTGACATTTTAAAGCGTGATATGGTAAGGTGTACTATCATAAAAGTTATAAAAATTATAATTATTGCAATAAATATAAGATTAAATCCAGTAAGTGTTTGATTTCCAGTAAAGATAAATAAAATATTCTCTGTAGGTTGCATCCTATTCACAATAGTCTTGCCTGTAGAAATCAGACTGCCAGCTGTAACATGTGTAAGTCTACCAAAATTGGATAAATTAATAAATAAAAGTGGAAGAATAATTGATCCAAATATTCCAATGGCAAGCCAGAATTTTTTTATAAACTTTAAAATATTGAACTTAAATCTTAAAGCAAAATAAATTCCGATGAAAGGAATAATAAGATATCCAGCATTTTTAGTGTATATGGTTAGTGCAGAACTAATGCCAAGCGATATTAACCATTTTTTTAGTTTAG
>NZBH01000023.1 GCA_002687815.1 archaeon
AACGGACCTTGTGGAGAAAGTGGAATAAGTCAAAAATATAAATTAACTTATATAAATGATCTTGAAATTGGATCTTATTCAACTGAACAAGTATGTGAAGAAATAAAGAAAATACAGGGTATAGATCCAGCTGCTTTAGTATATTTTGATTCCTTTGTTAAAAAATATAAATGTGTTGATAATTCAAATGAATTTTGTAGTTGTGAGTCTTTTGATTATACTGATCTCCCAAATAATTATGCTATTAAACTTGAACAAAATAAAGAAAATATGAATGTTGAGATTTCTTTATTAGAAAAGATAACATTTGTCGTATTCCTTGGTTTTAGAGAAACTGGTATATCTACTATTATAGAAAATAAAATTTTGTGTTCTTATATTCCTACACTGGCGGTAGAAAATAAAATGTCTACTTCTTCTGACAAATTTTTTGAATATGTTAGTCGTTTAGATGAATTTATTGTTGAGAGCAATATAAATACAGGTAGGAGAAGTATGTTCTCTCGTGATAATCAAATTTACATAATGCAATATGGGAGGTATACTTGTTTTCCAGTAGTTAGCCCTTCTTTTGATAACTATAATGAATTTAATAAATTAAAATCTTGTTGATTTAAATGAAATATATTAAAAAGGCTTTTAGGATTTTTAAGGAGAATTTTTTAGTTCTCTTTTGGATAGAGAAAATTTTCATTTTATTATCATCTATCTTAATTTTCTTTTCTGTTAAAAGAATTATATCCTATTTTGATGTAGTTAATTCTTTAATGCCCGAATTAAAAGGAATAAGAGATAATTTAACAAGTAATGTTGATCTAGTTCAATTTAATAATCTTATGGCACTTGTTGGAGAGGGTGTTAAGAATATTCTTGTAATGGTTGTATTGGTTATAGTTGGATTTTTTTTACTATGGTGTCTATTTCAATCAGTTTCTTGGAGACTTTGTTATAAATCTATTAAAGAGAAAGTAAATTTGAAAAACTTTTTTAAAAATTTTTCTTGGAAATATCTTTTTAAATTTTCTTTAGTAAGCTTATTCTTTTTAGTTTTAATATCTCCGTTATTATTTCAAATTGTTATAAATCTAAGAGGTTTTATTCTTAATAATATAATTTCTAGATTTAATCTTGCTGAAACTTTATCTGGTACTGGGTCTGTTAGTGCAGTAATTATTTCATCTATAATTTTATTATTTTTAATTTATTTCCTTAATTTAGTTTATATTTTCTTAAATGAAAATGGTATCTTTAAATCTGTAAAAAAAGCTTTTTTAGTTGGTATAAAAAAATTTTATTTATTTTTTATAACTTTATTGTGTTTAACTATTTCTTTCACTCTTTTACTTCTAATTAGATTAAATTCATTTTTTGTACTTTTGAGTGTTGGATTAATTTTTATCTTTTATATTTATTTTAAGATATTAATGAATGTTCTTGTTAGAGAATAATGCGGGAGACAGGGTTCGAACCTGCGTAGACACTAAGTCACTAGGTCCTAAGCCTAGCCCGTTAAGCCAACTTCTCAATGAAAAGTTTTTGACCACTCCGGCACTCCCGCATAGGGTTTTAGAACAAATTTGGCTATAAAAACCTTACTTTTTTTGCCAAGCGTAACTTCTCAATTTTGAGGAATTACCATAACCACAAGAACTACATTTCTTTTTTCTCATATGATAAGTAGGTTTTCCACAACGTCTACATCTAATAAAATTCTTTTTACCAGATTTTTTACCCATAGAGGGGGTTCCTTTTGACATTTTATTCTATAGAAATAAGTATAATTGTATCTCCTCTTATAAAGGTTGTTCCAATTTTTCTTTTAAGTTCTCCATCAACGTGTTCTTCTGCGTCTTCTAAAACAGTATTAATATGAATATCGAATGATTTTAGCTTACCTATGTATTGCTTACCATTTTTTAATTCTAGTAATACTCTTTTGTTTCTTGCTTCGTTTAATGCATCTAAAGGTCTTAATTCCATTTTAATTCTGAAACTTTTGTAGAATATGAGTATTTAAACGTTTTGATTTAATAAAAGATAAATTTATAAACACATTTTTTTAAGATTTAAGCATGGCAAAAAGTCGAGAAAGATCCAAGAGAAAAATTACTGGCGGATTGTATAGGGATTATAGAAAGAAAAGAAAGTATATGCTAGCTGGCGTTCCTACTCTAACTAGATTAGATAAAATAAAATTAAAAAAGATAAAAACTACTGGTGGGAATAAAAAAGTTAAAACATTAACAAATGATACTGCTAATGTTTATGATTCTAAGCAAAAGAAATGTTTAAAGTTAAAAATAAAGAAAGTTTTAGAAAATCCAGCAAATAGACACTTTGTTAGAAGAAATATATTAACAAAAGGTACTATTATAGAGACAGAAAAAGGAAAAGCTATTATTACATCCAGGGTTGGACAAGAAGGCACAATCAACGCTAAATTGCTTTAGAGAGGGTAAAACTCAATTTTCTTAAAAATAGTATTTTTAGCTTATTAGAAACCTTTATATAGGACTTATTTCTATTCTATATTTAAATCACTATGGTTTTATCTATAAGTGGTAAATTTTTGGGGAATTAATATGTCTACATATATAAAAAAATGTCCTGAGTGTGGCGGAATAAATTTAGTTCTTAATAAAGAAAAAGGCGAGATTATTTGTAAAGATTGTGGACTAGTTATTGAAGAGAAAATGATTGATTTTGGCCAAGAATGGCAAGAATTCGATCATGAACAAGCTGAAAAAAGAAGAAGAACTGGTGCACCTATGACCTATACTAAGTATGATAGGGGTTTAGGAACTGATGTAGGACAAACTTCTGATCTTTATCAATTAAAAAGTAAAGGTAGAAATAAATTCTTTAGATTAAGAAAATGGCAATATAGAATAAGTACTGCTATTGAAAGAAATTTAAAATTAGCTTTAGCTGAATTAAAGAGAGTTGCAAGTTATTTGAAATTACCAAAGTCTGTAGAAGAAGAATCTGCAAGGATTTATACGATGGCTGTTCAAAGAGGTTTAGTAAGAGGTAGAAGTATGGAAAGTGTTGTTGCAGGGGCTTTATATGCTGCTTGTAGAAGACATGAAGTGCCTAGAACATTAGAAGAGCTAAGTGAAGCAAGTGGAATTGATAAAAAAGAAGTTGGAAGAACTTATAGATTTGTAACAAGAGAATTAGGAATTAGAATATTACCTAGTAATCCTGTAGATTATATTGCAAGATTTGCAAGTGCTTTGAATTTAAATGCTAATACTCAAAGTAAAGCTGTAGAAATTTTAGAACAAGCTCAAAAAGCTGAATTAACTTCTGGTAGAGGACCAACTGGAATAGCTGCTGCTAGTTTATATGTTGCTGCTCTCATGAATAATGAAAAAAGAACTCAAAGAGAAGTAGCTGATATTGCTGGAGTTACTGAAGTTACAATAAGAAATAGATATAAAGAATTATTAAAAGAATTAAATATAGAAATTAAAGTTAAAAGAAAAGATACTAAAGAATAAATAGAAAAGTATTTAAAATAACTAATTTTTAATAAATTTTGTAATGTATTTTGATGTTTTTAAAAAAAGTTGGTGGACATTAAAGAAAAATCTTGTATTGTTTGTTCCTGATTTAGCTTTTGCAATTTATACTCTTACTTTTGGTTTTCTATTTTTAAGAATTAGTGGAATATTAAATTTTATTATAACTAATACTGAAATTGCAAATTCTGAAGTTTTATTATCTTTTTTGAGAAGTAATATTGTTACAATTATAATTTCCTTTTTAATTTTTGTAGTTGTTACTTTTGTAATTGGGGCATCTATTGTAAGTATTAAATATTCTATGATGAAGAGTATTGTTTTAAAGAAAAAATTTTCATTAAAAAGTGCTATAAAGGAATGTAGAAAATATGTATTACAAGTTATTTGGTTAAGGATTTTAGTATTTTTAGTTGGAGTTATTGTTTTATTCTTACTTGGATTAATAACCCAAGTTATTTTAAGTGGACAAAAAAATGCTATTTTAATATCTGTTTGGATTTTATTTGCATTAATTGCTTTTGCATTTATTAAATTATTATTAATGTTTAGATATCCAATAATGTTTTTTGAAGGTAATAATGCATTAAATTCTATTAAAGATTCTATTTCTTATTTTAAGAAAAATGCAAAATATGTTTTTGCTATATTTTTAATTATTTTTGGTGTTGCTATTATATTTAATTTAATTTTTATACCCTTAAATTTGTTAATTGATTTTGGAAGTAATTTTTTAATTAAAATTGTTGGTGGACCTATTAAAGTTGCTATAGTAACTTTAAGTTCTTTTATAAGATCTTTAATTAGTTTAGTCTTTATTGTTTGGGCAGATATGTTCTTATTCTTTTCTTATAAATCAAAGCGTTAATGTTAGAAAATCTTTTGCACATACTGTGTTTTTGAATACTTTTTTTGCTTCTTTTAAAACTTCAGTTAAATCTTTATGTCTTTGACTAAAGTGTGTTAGAACTAATTTCTTTACTTTTGCTTGTTTTGCTATTGTTGCTGCTTGTTTTGCTGTAAGATGTTTATATTTTCTTGCTTTCTCTCTATTTTTTTCTAAATAAGTTGATTCACATATTAAAATATCTGAATCCTTTGCTAAATCAATACAATTTTTACAAGGTATTGTATCTAGAATTATTGTTACTTTTTTTCCTTTCTTAATTGTTGTTGCTTTTTCTGCTTTTATGAGTTTTCCCTTGAATTTTATGTTTTTACCCTTTTGTAAATCTCCAAGAAGAGGATGTCTTACTAAACCAAATTTTTTTGTATATTCGAGATTGATTTTTCTTTTATCTTTTTCTTTAAATGAATAAGCTAAACAATATGCTGAATGTTTTAAATTTGTAGCGTATAGTTCATAATGATTTCTTTCTAAGAATTTCCCTTTTGTAACTTCTGAAATATTTGTTTTTACTTGTTCTCTTGGTAGATACATTAAAAGAATTTTTTTGAAATAACTTTTAGTACCCTTTGGACCATATATTTCTAAGGTTTTTCTATATTCGTTTGCACCTAAGGTTTGTAATAATCCTGGTAGTCCAAAAACATGATCACCGTGCCAATGTGTCAATAATATTTTTGTAATCTTTGTTGGTGAGATTTTAGCAATCCTTAATTGTCTTTGAGTACCTTCTCCACAATCTACTAAAATATTTTCATTTTCATAATTTATTAAAAGTGAGTTATGGTTTCTTTCTTTTGTTGGAACCATAGAACTTGTACCTAAAAAAGTAATTTTCATGATAATGTTAAATAAAAAGTTTTTTATATACTTTACGTTTAATTTTGATTATGGTTAAAAAGAAAAAAGAAAGAAAGAAGAGAGAAGTAAAGATTAAAGCCATCCTCTCTGGAGAAAGAGTTTTAGCAGAAGAATCTAAACAATCTAAGTCTTTTTATGATCAAAGTAGATTTGGAAGCATTACAAAAAGTGGTATTCAATATTCTTTAGTTGAAGCTTTATACTTATTTGAGAAAGGAAAGATGTTAATTTATGATAATAAAAAGAAAAAATTGACTTCTAGACAATTTGTATTAAGAGCAAGAAAAATTGAACCTAGTTTCTGGATAAGATATTGTGTTTTTAAAGATTTAAGAAATAGAGGTTATATTGCTAAAACGGCTTTGAAATTTGGTGCTGATTTTAGAGTTTATGATAGAGGTGTTAAACCTGGAGATGATCATGCTAAATGGATTGTTTACCCTGTTCATGAAGGAGATACTTTAACTTGGCATGAATTTAGTGCTAAGAATAGAGTTGCACATAGTACTAGGAAGAGATTATTGATATCTGTTGTTGATGAAGAAAATGATTGCACTTATTATGAAGTAAAGTGGACTAGACCATAATAAAACTTATATATTTTATTTTTTTCAATATTTCTTATGGAAGAAACTAATGAGGTTGTTCTAGATCTTGTGAAGAAAAATGGACCTGTTTTACCTGTTCAGATTTCAAAAGAAATTAAAAGTGATATTTTATTTGCTTCTGCTGTTCTTTCTGAATTAGTTAAACAAAAACAGATCTTTATAAGTTATGGTAAAGTTGGTGGAAGTCCTGTGTATTATTCATCTGGTCAAGAATCTAAATTAAATCTTTTAAAAGAACATTTACCTGGCAAAGAAAAAGAAGCTTATGAATTATTAAAAGAAAAAAAAATAATAAGAGATATAACTGCAGAACCTTGGCAAAGAGTTGCTTTAAGATCAATACAAGATTTTGCTATTCCAATAAGAGCTACAATAAGAGGAAAAATTGAATTATTCTGGAAATGGTATTTGGCTTCTAATGATGAAGCTAAAACTTTAATCTTAGAGATATTTAAAAATAAACAAGAAATTCCTAAAAAAACTCCTTTTGAAAAACCTCAAGAAGTACCTTTAGAGAAACCTAAAGAAATACCTACAGAAGAGAAAAAAGAGGTAAATGAAAGTTTAAAATATAATTTTAAAGATAAAATTTCATCTTATTTTTCTGAGAAAAACATAAATGTTGTTAATGAAGAAGTTTCAAAAGCTAAAGATGTTGAAATGGAAGTGGATTTGCCTTCTGAAATTGGAACACTTAGATTCTTTGTTAAAGGCGTGGGTAAAAAAAGAATAAGTGATGCTGATTTGAGTTTAGCTTATAATATGGGTCAAACAAAGAAATTACCTGTTTTATTCTTGACAGAAGGCGAATTAACTAAAAAAGCAAAAGAATATCTTGATAAGAACTTAAAGGGCTATTTGATATTTAGAAAGGTCTAGAGAAAACTTTATAAATCCCTTTTTTGGTAGTTAATTTATGGGAAGAATTAAAACAACTTTAATTAAGAGAACTGCAAAGAAGCTTTTTTCTAATCATAAGGATGAATTGCATAAAGATTTTGAGAAGAATAAAGAAGCAGTAAATGGTCTTATAAATGTATCTTCAAAGAAATTAAGAAATGTTATTGCTGGATATATTACAAGATTAAAAAGACAAGCAAAATAAAATCTATTTCTTGTAACCGTAAAGAATATAAATATTAAACCTAGATATTTGCTTACATTAAAAACAAAAATAAATCAAATATTGACTAAAATTTCGGAGGATTTAGAAAATGGCAGAAAAAAATGATGATGAACACACAGTATTCGTTGGTAGCAAACCTTTTATGAATTATGTTACTGGCGTAGTAATGCAATTTACAACTCAAAATGCAAAGGAAGTAGTTGTAAAGGCTAGAGGAAAATTCATATCTAGAGCTGTTGATATAACAGAAGTAACAAGAAAGAGATTCTTAGAGAGTCAAGTAGAATTGAAAGATATAAGAATCGACAGTGAAGAGTTTGAAAACAAAGAAGGTAAACAAGTTAGAGTATCTACAATAGAGATTGTTCTAAACAAAAAATAATCTCCTTTTTTCTATTTTTACCACTACCTATAATAACAAACTTTTAAATAAATAAGTTTGATTTATGACTTTATGCAGAATGCTTTTTTATTTGACATAGCGATTGTTATAATTATTGCTACGATTGTTGGCTATTTTGTCAGATTATTGAAACAACCTTTAATTCCTGCTTATATCTTAACAGGAATTCTTGTTGGTCCTTTTGGTCTAGGTTTAATAAAAAATAAAGATGTAATATATTCTCTTTCTGAACTTGGAATTGCTTTCTTATTATTTATAGTTGGTTTGGAATTAAGTTTGAAGAGATTAAAGAAAGTTGGATGGGCTGTTACTTTAGGTGGAACTCTTCAGATTGCTCTTACTTTTGCTTTTGGATTTATGGTTGCTACTTTACTTGGTTTTGTTCAAATTGAAGCTGCGTATATAGGGTTGATTATTGCCTTAAGCAGTACTATGATTGTAATTAAATTATTGTTAGATAAGAATGAATTAGATACTATGCATGGTAGGCTTATACTTGGAATTTTATTGGTTCAAGATGTTGTTGTTATCTTGGTTTTGGCCTTAATGGGATCTTTTGCTGAATTTTCTGTTTTAAATCTTGGTATTGCTTTATTGAAAGGAATACTTTTGTTAGTAGTTGCTGTTGTGTTAAGTAAATTTGTTTTCCCTATACTCTTAAAATTTGCTGCAAGGTCACAAGAATTATTATTTTTATCTGCTGTTTCTATTTGTTTCTTGTTTGTATTTTTTGCTAGTTTTATTGGTTTTTCAGTAATCATTGGAGCTTTTATTGCGGGAGTTGGATTGGCTAGTTCGCCATTTAATTGGGAAATTGCTGGAAAAGTTAAACCTTTAAAAGATTTTTTTGCTACTATATTTTTTGTATCTTTAGGAATGACTATTTTTATAGATCAAATTTTTAATATTTTAAAACCATTAATTATTATTATTTTAGTTGTTATTTTAGTTAAACCATTAATAATTATGTTTTTGATGAGTTCTTTTGGTTACAAAAAGAGAACTTCTTTTTTAACATCCTTGTCATTAGCACAATTAAGTGAATTTTCATTAATTTTAGCAACTTTAGCTTATTATAATCTTGGAATTGTTTCTGAAGAATTGTTTTCCTTAACTGTTGTTGCCGTAGTTGTAACTATGGTTTTAACTTCTTATTTAATAAAATATGATAGTAAAATTTATGGTGCTCTATCTGGTTCATTGAATATATTTGAGAAATTTTTTAAGATGCGAGAGAATTTAGAGTATGTTAAAAAAGATAAAAAAAGTATTGTCTTATTTGGTTGCCATAGGATGGGTAGTATTATTATTGAAAGATTTAATAGCTTGAAGAATAGATTAATGGTAGTTGATTTTAATCCAAAAATAATTGAAGAGCTTATTGAAAAAAAGATTTCTTGTATTTATGGAGATGTAGCTAATGATGAAGTTTTGGATAGGATTAAATTTGGAAATATAAAAATTGTAATATCCACAATTCCTGATGAAGAAGATAATATTTTTTTAATATCTTATGTTAAGAAGAGGAATAAAAATGCTTTTGTTTTTGTAACAGCAGAACATGTTCATCAAGCTTTAGATTTATATAAACATGGTGCAGATTATGTTATGTTGCCCCATTTCTTAACTGGAGAGAAAATATCACATATACTTGAAAGAGTTGTGAAAAAGAAAAGTCATGTACTTTTAATGAGAAAAAAGCACATTACTTTTTTAAGAAAATTACCTATGTTTGGGATGAGTTGATGCCGCTGGTAGGATTTGAACCTACGATATCCTGCTTACTCAAAAGTTTCATGAGACAGGCATTCTACCAGGCTAAATTACAGCGGCTTTAATTTTTTTGGCAATTTCTTGCATTTCTTTTTCTTCTAAAGAATGTTGAGGCCATAATTTTAGGTTATCCTTAGTAAATCTTGGTATTATATGAAAATGTGTATGATTTACTACTTGGCCTGCAGCTTCTTTTGTGTTAATATGTATATTAAAACCTTGTGCTTTTGTTGCTTCCATAACTGCTTCTGCTACTTTTTTTGTTGTTATCATTATTGCTTTTAAATGTTCTTCTTTAGTATCTAAAAGATTTTCAGAGTGTTCTTTGGATAATACTAAACAATGTCCTTTGTTGACTGGTTTTATATCTAAAAAGGCTAAAGTATTGTTGTCTTCATATACCTTATTACAAGGAATTTCTCCTGCTATAATTTTGCAAAATATACAATCTTTCATTTTGATGGACTAGCCGGGATTTGAACCCGGAACCCCCGCCATGCCGAGGCGATACTCTACCGTTGAGCTACTAGCCCGTTTTATGGACCCGGCGAGATTTGAACTCGCAATCTTTCCCTTGCGAAGGGAATACTTTTGGCCATATAGACTACCAGATTGAGCTACGGGCCCCAATACTTTTAGAAAATATGGCTTTATAAAGTTTTTTTAATTAAGAAAAAGACTTACCAATAGTTTCGAATTTTATCTCTTCATTAATCAATTTTCTTAATGTTTCTTTGATTTTTACAATTTTAACTCTTCTTTGTTTGGTATTATCTCTATTTCTTATTGTAATATCTTTTCCTTTTAGTGTATCATTATCTATTGTTATACAATAGGGTGTTCCTATTTCATCTTGTCTTGCGTATCTTCTTCCCACACTTCCAGATTCGTCATAAACTATGTTAAGTTCTTTTTTTAAATCTTCATAAATTCCTCTAGCTATTTTAATTATTTTTTTGTCTTTTACAAGAGGAAATATAGCTGCTTTAATTGGCGATAAATTTGCAGGAAGTTTAAACATGCTACCTTCTTTTCCAAGGCCATAGAAAATATCTAATAACATCCAAATATTTCTATCAACACCAAAGCTTAATTCTAAGACATGTGGCAATATTTTTTTATTATCATAGAAAACATCTAATTTTTTACCTGAAATCTTTTCATGCCCACTTAAATCATGGTCTGTTCTGTAGTGTATTCCTCCAACTTCTTTAAATCCTTTAAGTGTTTCTAAGTCTACTTCGATATCAAAATGGATTTTATTGTAGAAAGCTCTTTCTTTTTCACTTAATTCTCTAAATCTGAATTTTTCTTTTGGAATTTTCAATGTATTTAGATAGAATTCCTGAACTTTTACTGCATGATATAAATAAAATTTTGGTAATTTCTCTTTTTTATTTAAAATATCACAACTAATTTCTTTAATTTCTTTTTCTTTTATAAGTTTTAATATTAATTTTTTGTTTTTTACTTCATTCCATTTTTCATGTTCATTAATTTTTTCAGGATCAAAAAATATTTGTAGTTCAGCTTGAGTAAATTCTCTTAGTCTGAAAAACATTTGCCTTGGGGAAATTTCATTTCTATAAGCTTTGTCTATAATTGCTAAACCCAAGGGTAATTTTGATCTTGTGGTTTGGAATTCTTCTTTGAAAGTTATGTATGCTGCTTGTGCTGTTTCTGGTCCTAAGTAACCTTTTTCATCTTCAAACCCTATTGTTACTGGAAACATCATATTGAACCATTTTACTTCTGTTAATTGGCCGCCACATTTTGGACATTTGTAATTTGCTTTTTTAATTTCATTATTCATTTCTTCTATTGTTAGAGCTTCTGCATTGTCTATACCTTTGTCTTCAAGAAATTGATCTGCTCTAAATCTGAAATGACACTTTTTACATTCTGCCATTGGATCATTGAAGTTTTCTATATGTCCTGATGCTTTGAATACTTCTTCTGGTAAGATGTTATTGCTTTGAATTTCATAGAAATTATCATGTAATCTGGCTATATTTTTTCTCCATAAGTCTTCCCAGTTTAGTTTTAGGGTTTTTCCTAGATGTCCATAAGTGAAAAAACCAGCTTTACCACCATAGATATTTGCTGTTTGGAAAAAGAAACCTCTTCTTGCTGAAATGTTTGTAATTTCATCTAATTTATTTGTGATAGTTTTTGGTTTTGCTTTTATAACTTCTTTTTTCTTTGGTTCTTGTAATCTTTTTAGTTTTTCTTCTGCTTTTTCCTTTGTTTTACCAAGATAAGCTAAATTTTTACTCTTTACTTTATTGCCTTCTCTCTTTGATTCTCTTAAATAATAATAATCGTGACCTTTGATTTTTTTCTTTACCATATATGCCATAGTTAGGTACTACAGTTTATGTAAGTTATATATAAATGTTTCTTTTAGGGACTACATTTAAGTAGAATTATTTGAAGTTAGGTACTACATCCATATTAATAATCTTTTTTCCTTCTATTCTTGGACAAGCTGTATTAATCCAACAATCTATGTCTCGGAAATTTTCTAATTCTTCTATATTTAAGGTATTGAACATAAATATGAATGATTCTTTTTTTAATTTTTTTTGAAGAAATAATGCTTTTTTAAGATTATTCTGACCTGGTTTTGTTGAGACTAAGATTCCTAGTTTTTCTGAAGATAAAAATCTTAATAATTTACCTTTTTGTTCTCTTTTCTTTCTTTCTATTTCTTCTTTTGAAATCTTTGAGAATTCATTTGTATTTGGATTTGCTATGTAGACTGGTTTGTTTGTTTTAATGGCTGCTTGGATTGGATGGAACTTTCCTGAACCTATGTAAAGAAAAGCATTTACTTTATTTTTTATTTTTTCTGCTGCTGAAACATTACAACCAAGAATTTGTCCTGCTATAATTGAATTTTTAAGAACTTTTTTTGCTTTTGGTAATTGCTGTAAAAATTGAGCTGTTGTTATTAAACCTAATTTACCTTTTATTTTTACTTTTTTTAGAACTATTGAGATATCTATTTTTGATTTCGCTGGAATAAATAAAGTTTTCATTGAATAATCAATTAGAATTATCTTATTTTAACTTTTCTACTTTAGCTTTATCAGAAATAATTGCTGAGTTTCCAGAAGGATCTTCTATAATAATTTTTAATGGGATGTCACCGAATTTAACTTTTCTTATTTTTTTTAATAAATTTTTTGCATGTTTCTTTTCTTTTGGATCTTCTGATTCGTCTCTTTTACCTTCAATAATTTTAACAAATCTATCTAGTAATCCTTCTATATTTGAAATATAACCAATAGATGCTGGTCCAGGTGTTACTGACATTCTTAATTGTGGAATTTTAACTGTTGCATTTGAAGATTTAATTACACGAATTTTCATATCTTCTTCTTTTTCTGTTGTAATTGTATATTTTGCTGATTCTTTTTGTTCTTCTGCTTCAACATCTGATTTATTATAATGACAATTAGAACAACTCATTGAGAAAATAAATAGATTACCAAAATAAGGTATTTCTTTCTTTTCTTCTATTAATGTAAGATTTTTTGTTTTACAAAACGGACAATCTTGTTTTTCTAGTTTAGTCATTTTATTAAGAAAGAGAAAAAACTTTTATAAAGTTAACCTTCTTCAACATCTGATGTTTGTGTGTTTCTATATACAGTTGCAAATGAAGGAGTTACTACAATCCAATCTTCACCGAATCCTGCTACGTCTCCATCTATAGCATCGCATGTTTTTTTAATTTTGTTAACAACTCTTTTTAATTCCACTATGTCTCTTTCTTTTAATTGTTTTATATTTACTAATGCAATTGTATAACCTTCCCTTAAAGCATCTAGAGTTGGTTTTATATCTGCGAAATCTTCTATTACAAAAGGTCTAACTATAATCTTAGTTTTTGTGCCTAAATCATGAGCAGTATCTATTTCAAGGTAATCTTCTTCACCTTCTTCTGCATATCTTATATCTTCTTCTGGTTCTTTAAGTGTTCTAGAAATCTTTTCCTTTATTGAAGATAACATGTCTTTCATCTTTTTAGGACCTTTTAATAGTTTTTATTACTATCCAATATATAAAGATTTCTGTGTACTTTCATATACTTTCTAGTAAACTTACTATTTGCCAAATTTGGGCTCTTGTATATGGTGGTAGATTAGGATAATTTGCTACATCATCTAATTCTTGTAATGATTCGTTTATTTTAACTGCAACGTCTTTTTCTTTACTTTGTAATGCAATTATAGTATTTTTAACTTTTTCTCTAACGTTTTTAGGTATGGTTAAGTCTTGTTCTATTTGAAGTAAAACTTCTACCACCTCTTTTGTTTTCTCTTCTAACATCTTTACAGTTTATTCTTTTAAATTCTTCATAACTTCTGATTGTAATTCTGTAGCCCCTTCTTTAATTTTTTCTTCTTGTTTTTCTATATTTTTTAATCTAAGGTCAAGAATTTCTTTTTTTTGATTAAGTTCTTTTTCAAGATCTTCTTTTTTAGAAGCGACCATAATTGCTCCTATTATTTTATAGACGTCTTTTTTATTAGTTAATTCTTTTAACGCATTTTCTATCTCTAAAAGTTGGCCTTGGAAAGTTTGTTTTTGAATTAAAATACTTTGAAGATTTTGTTCGATTAATTGAAGTCTATCTATCTTTTCCTGTGTTTCTTTATTTATTTTCATTTTGCTTCTACTTTTGAAGAAACTGTTCTTGGTTTAAATAATATTTTAGATCCACAGTAAGGACATCTTATTTTTTTCTTAAGATAATCTTGTTTTACAACTTTTTCACAATTAAAACATTTATATGTTACCATTTTATACCGCCGTGTATGCTTTTCCAGTAAATTTTTTATTACATTTTTTGCATTGCCAAATTCCTATAGCTTCTCTTTTGACTCTGTTGGCCTTACAATATGGACATTTTTGCCATCTTTTTTGAGTTGATTCTATTTTTATAACTCTTTCTTTTATTTTTCTACCATATCTTGGTCCAAATCTTCCTGCAGATTTTATTTTTTTTGTTCTTGCCATTTTTTCTTTATTTTAATTAAAAATGGGGCTGCCAGGATTCGAAATCCCAAATATTTTTATAATATTTCCTGGGTCGTCGGCTCCCAAAGCCGAAATGATGGATTGCTCCTGATTTATAGTCACCAGTCCAAGCTACACTACAGCCCCACTAATAACTTATTTTTAAATTTATGGTTTATAAACTTATTGATACGAGAAAATTATTTTTTTGGTTCCTCTTTTTCTTCTGTTTTCTCTTCAGGTTTTTCTTCAGCAGTTTCTCCCTCTGGTTTTTGAGGTTCTTCTCCAGCTGCAGGTTCTTCTCCAGCTCCTTCTTCCTTGGCTTCCTCTTCCTTAGCTTTTTCTTCTTCCTTAGCTTTTTCTTCTTCTTCTTTCTTCTCTTGTTCTTCTTTTTCTATACCTTTTATTTCTTTTAATTTTTCTTTTAATTTCTTTTGTTTTTCTTTATCTACTTCTGTCTTTTCTTCATTAATTTCTTTATCGTATTTTCCTTTTTTGATATCTTTACTTATTTCTTTTGAAGTTTTTCCTTCTATTAAAATACCTAGAGAATCACAAGTTCCGATAACGCTTAAAACAGCTGCTTTAAAATTAGTTGTTAGCATAGATTCTTGTTTCATCTTTGCTACTTTGATTATTTGTTCTATTGCTATATTTCCAACTGTTTCACTCTTTGGTGCAGTAGAACCTTTTTCTAAATTTAATTCTTTTTTGATTAATTGAGATACAGGTGGAGTCCCAACTGAAATATCGAACTCTTTTGTTTCTGTATCTATTATTATTTTAACAGGAACTTTCATGCCTTTGAATGAAGAGGTTTTTTCATTTATTTTTGCTAGAATATCAGCTATGTTAATACCCATAGGGCCTAATTTTTGACCCATTTCTGGACCAGCTGTTGCTTTTCCCCCTTCTATTAAAAGTTCTATTGTTTCTTTTGGCATTTTATTTCCTTTTTAATTACTGTTTTTAAATATTTTGATGAGAATTATTCGCTTTCTTCTTCTCCTTCTCTTCTTATAACTTTAACTGAATCTAATTTTACTGTAATTGGTATTGGTACTGCTGCTTCTAAAAGTTCTACTACAACTTCACTTTTTGTTTTGTCTACTCTTGTTACTTTTGCTTTTTCTCTTTTGAATGGACCAGAAATAATTTCTACAATATCACTTTTTTGTATATTAACTTGTATTTTTACTTGTTCTATCATATGTTCTATTTCTTTGTAATCAATCGTATTTGGTAAAATTCCTCTAGCGTATGGAATTCCATGGTATGCTTCTTCAGCATCTTCTCTCTTTTCTGCTTCTATGAAAATATAACCACGCATTCCATGTGGTCTTACAATACTATATATGTCTAAATTTTTCTTTTTTACATTAGAATCTAAAAAATCCATTACTTGATCTTCACGATTTGCAGTTGTTCTTAATGCGAATATTTTTGATGCCATTTTACGGTTTTGCTAATCTCCAAATTATCTGAATCATGAAACCTAAAAAGCCAATGATAGCTATACCTATACCTGAGATTTTTACTATTGTTTTAAATTCAACCATTGATGGTTTTTTAGTTACTTTAAAAACTCTCTTGCATTCAGTAATAAAGGTTTTAAATCTAACAAATTGTTCTTTTAACATAAAGAATATTCTAAAATATTAGTATAAAAAGCTTATGATTTTACTAATCTACGAAATCAATGCCTAATTCTTCTTCTATCTCTTTTTTCTTCTTAACAGAAATAGTTTTTTTAGGTCCGAATATTTGTGGGGAAGAAACACCTGTTACAATCAAAATTGTTCTAATTGTATCTCCAAGATCTTCATATATTTGAGCTCCCCAGATTATTTTTGCATCTTCTGATAATCTTTCTGAAACAGTTTCAACTACTTTTCTAGCTTCGTTTAAAGTCATGTCTTTACCGCCAGCTACGTTTATTAAAGCACCGTTTGCTCCTGAAATATCCATATCAAGAAGAGGATTTTGTACTGCTTTTTCTACAGCTTCTACCGCACGATTTTCTGTATCTGATTCTCCTACTCCAATCATTGCGACTCCACCACTAGACATAACTGCTTTTATATCTGCAAAGTCTAAGTTTACAAGTCCTGCTTTTGTTACCATTTCTGCTATTCCTTTTACAGCATTTGTTAATATTTCATCTGCTACTTTGAATGCAGTTTGTAATGGTAAGTCTGGAGCTAATTCTAATAATTTATCATTTGGAATAACTATTAAAGTATCAACACTTTTTTCTAGTTTCTCTAAACCCATTATTGCATTTTCATATCTACGTTGACCTTCCATTGCAAATGGGATAGTTACTACGGCAACTGTAAGTGAACCATTTTTTTTAGAAATTTCAGCAATTACTGGTGCTGATCCTGTTCCTGTTCCACCACCTAAGCCGCAAGTGATGAAAACCATATCTGCTCCCTGAACTTTTTGTTTTACTTCATGTTCTGATTCTCGAGCAGCTTCTTCTCCGACTTGTGGATTTGATCCAGCACCTAAACCTTGGGTAATATCTTTTCCAATAAGAATTTTTGTATTAGCATTAGTATAAAGTAAATCTTGAGCATCTGTATTGATTGCAATCATTTCTGCCCCAGATATACCAACTTCTGACATTCTGTTGATAGTATTGTTTCCTGCTCCACCACTACCTATAACTTTAATTCTTGCTTTTTGTTTTGAAAGAATTTCTTCAAGTTCTTTATCCATAAAACTTGTAGCTTCTTCTTCTACTTCTGATTGTTCTTGTGGTTCTGGTTGCAGTTCACTAATATTTTCTGGAGACTTTCTAAAAATTTCCATTTTTCTTCTTTTTTTATAAAAATAAAATTATAATTAGAATAATTAACTGAGCTTGTATTTAAATTTATTCATTCTTTAATGGTTATTTTTTACTTTTTAATTTTTTCGTAGTCTTTTTTGAGTTATCTTTAGAGTCTAAACCATATTCTACCTTCTTAATCGAAGGTATTAGCTCTTTTAATTTTTTTGAGAAATCTTTTTGAATATCTTTTGGTATTTCTTTTTTTATTTTTGCAATATTATTTTCTAATGATGCTTCTGTGTTTAAATGAAGTTTTGTAAATCCTTTTAATTTTTCTTCATCTTTCTCTATTATTTTATTTACTTTAATTTCATAAATTATATTTTTTCCTGCTAAAGGATGATTGAAATCTACGATTGTTCTTCCACCACTTACTACTCTTACCATTCCAATGAGACCATCTATATTTACTTGTAAACCTGGAAAAGGTTTTATTTCTTGTTTATTGAATTTACTTGTAGAAATAATTTTTATTAGTTTTGGCTCTTTTTTACCAAATGTTTGTTCTGGTTTAAGTTCTACTTTATATTTACCTGGTTTTTTTCCGATTAAGAAATCTTCTAAGCCAGTTACAATATCATGATTGCCAATACAAACAATTATTGGACCATAAGAAGCCTTTGGATTATAGATATTTTCTTTTTTTGCTAGGTCTTCATCAGTAAGATCAAATATTTTATTTGTTTCTTTTACCCTACCAATGTATTCTATTTCTAGAAAACTTCCTTTTTTTATGCTTAGCATTTTGTGAATTTAAATCGAAAGCTATTTAAAAGTTTTGTGTATATATTATTTGTAATTACTCAATAACAAAAAAACTTATAAAGGGTATTTTTAATAAATTGAAGATGGCAAAAAGCTGGAGAGTATTAGTTGATAAAAGTATTAAAGGTCATTTAGAAAGAGAAGTATTTGAAAGTTCTAAACATAAGAAAGCATATAAACATTCTAGGGACCCTTCAAATGCTCAATTATGGTGTGCAATTGGAAATTTATCAAAACAAGTTTTTGATGTGAACTTAAAATTAAACTATTTAGAAAGTGCTTTGAGAGATGTTGCTGTTAAGAAAACTTCTGTTAAGAAAGTTGTTTCTAAAAAGAAAGTTAAGAGAAAGAGAAAAAAGTAACTAAACAAAACTTTTATAAATTTGGGTTTTTCTTTTAATCGTTATGTCTAAAAAATTGATGAGTGTTGGCAGTCTTAAAACTGGTAGTTATGTTGTTTTTGATGGCGTAGCTTGCAAGGTTAAAAGTATCCAAACATCTAGACCTGGTAAGCATGGACATGCAAAATGTAGAGTTGAAGTAGCGTCTTTAATAGATAATAAAAAAATCATTAAAGTTATGCCAGGTCATGAAAATGTTGAGGTTCCTATAATAGAGAAAAAAACTGCACAAGTATTATCTGTTCATGGTAGTACTGTAAATGTTATGGATATGCAAACTTATGAAACATTTGATTTAAAAGTTCCAGATAATTTAAAAGGAGAAGTAAAAGAAGGAGCCCAAGTTTCATATTGGGTTATTTTAGACGATAAAATTTTAAAACAGGTAAAATAAAATGGCAAAATTCGCTGAAAGTCAAGCAAGATTATTTCACAATATTTTTGTGTGTAAAAAATGTAAGACTAAAATTAGAACAACGATGAATAAAGTTTTACAAGGTAAAGTTAAGTGTAGAAGATGTGGTAGTAAGGCTTTAAGGCCTATAAAAAAAGGTAAATAGAGGTGTAATATGAACTTGGATATTGTTTTCGCAATAATATTTTATGGAGCTATTATTCTATATTTTTTAACTCACAGAAAAAAATTTGAAATACAAAATAAAATCATTGCTTTGTATAAAACAAAGATTGGATTAAAATTAATGGATAAGTTTTCTAAAGTTGCTCCAAAGTTTTTGAGAGTTTTGGGCATTATTGGGATTGGAATTGGTTTTATTGGTATGATTACTATTTTTGTTTTTTTAACTAAGGGTTTGATAAATTTGTTTATGGATCCTGCGGCAAAAGCAACTATTGGTTTAGTATTGCCCGGTATTAGGATTCCTGGTGCGCCAGTTTATGTTCCTTTTTGGTATGGTATTATTTCAATTTTTGTTGTTGCTGTTATACATGAATTTTCTCATGGTGTTGTAGCAAGATTATATAATATAAAAATAAAAAGTTCTGGTATTGCTTTTTTTGGTCCAATATTAGCTGCATTTGTTGAACCTGATGAAAAACAATTAAGTAAAAAAAGTAAATCAGCTCAATTATCTATATTTGCTGCTGGACCTTTTTCTAATATTTTAACTGCCGGGGTAGTTGGATTACTACTCTTGTTTTTAATTATGCCTTTTGCTGCTTCTATCTTAGAATCAGAAGGTGTTCAAATATCTGGTTTAGAGAAAAACTATCCTTTGGAAAGAGCTGGTGTTACAGAAGGAGAATTAATTGAGGAAGTTAATAGTGTTCCTATTAAAAATGTTGATGATTTTGTTGAAGTAATGAGTGAAATAAAATCTGATCAAATAGTTATTCTTAAAACAAATAGAACTTTGTATAATGTTGTTGCCTTTGAACATCCAAAAATAGAAGGTAAAGGATATTTAGGGGTTGTAGTGGCTCCATATATTACAAGATTAAAAGAAAATGTTGTGTCTAAGTTTGGAGATAAATTACCTTGGGCGATTTTTGGATTTAGTAAATTACTTGGTTGGATATTTGCTTTAAGTTTAGGTATTGGATTGGTAAACTTATTACCATTGGGACCAGTTGATGGTGGAAGAATGTTCCATCTTGTTAGTTTACATTTCTTAAAAGATGAGAAAAAAAGTAAAAAAGTTTGGGGCTGGATGAGTTTTGTTTCATTAATGTTAATTATTTTGAATATAACTTTTCCTTATTTAAGGAAATTATTTAATTGGTTATTGGGCTAATGTTAGTAGATGTTCATGCACATTTATCTCATGAAAAATTTTCTAAAGATTTAGATAAAGTACTTGAAAGAGCAAAGAAAGTTGGAATTAAAGAAATAATAACAAGTGGTGTTAATGTTCCTACAAATAGAGAAGCATTAAAGCTTTCTGAAAAATATGATTTTGTTAAAACTTCCTTAGGATTATACCCTATTGATTTACTTGGTTTAGGTTCTGATGAAAGTGGTTTGAGTAGACAAGTTGAACCTTTTGTTTTAGAAGATGAATTAAAGTTTATTAAAAAAAATAAAGATAAAATTATTTCTATTGGAGAAGTTGGCATGGATTTTGCTTGGGATAAAAAACATCATGATAAACAAAAAAAGAATTTTGAGAAGATAATTACTTTTGCAGAAAAATTAAAAAAACCAATAATAATTCATTCTAGAAAAGCTGAGAAAGAATGTTTGGATTTACTTGAAAGTTCTAAATTAAAAAAAGTTTTATTGCATTGTTTTTCTGGAAATAAAAAATTAATTAAAAAAGGAGAAGACTTAGGTTATTGTTTTTCTATTCCTGCAATTATAATTAGGTTGCAACATTTCCAAACTTTAGTAGAAATGGTTGATATGGGTAAAATATTAACTGAAACTGATGCACCTTGGTTAAGTCCTTATCCTGGTAAGAGAAATGAACCAAGTTTTATTGTTGAAACTATAAAAAAAATTACTGAAATTAAAAAATTAACTAAAGAAGAAGTTGAGAAAATAATTTTTATGAATTACAAAAGATTTTTTTTATAATCCTTGAAAACAAAACTTTTTTAAATAAGTTCTCTGTTCTAAAATTATTTTTGCTTAGAAAAAAGGAGGTCTAATCATGGAAGAAAAAGAATTCGATGATTTGGATGAGGATGATGATGAAAACAAAGACCCTTATAGTGAAGAGGAAGAAACATTAAGTGGTGTTTCAGATGATGACGATGATGAAGAAAATGAAGATCCCTATGAGAATCTAGATGACGAATAGTAATAAAAAATAGGTTATTTTTTAATAACCACTGCACTATAACAAATTTTATATATTTACTTTTTTAATTTATTTTTATGAAGCTTCCTAAGAACATTCTAATTTTATTTGTTTTTTATTTTATCTCTTTAATACTTATTTATTTTCTTTTTTTAACTTTAAATTTAACAAAAGATATTTTTGTTAGGGCTTTTATATTTTCCATTCCAATATTTTTTATTTTACTCTTATCTAAACTAAAAAAATTTAAGATAACTATACCAAAAATTAAAGGTGAAGATTACCTTGCTAGGTATGATATGATATGTCATAAATGTAATTGGGAGTGGATGTCTCATTCTGCAAATAAAGCTCCTTCTCAGTGTCCTAATTGTAATACTACTCAAAAAAATATGTTGGAAATAGTTGGTTGGAGAAAACTAAATCTTAATACAAAGAGAGATAAGGATCTAAGAAGTTTTATCAAAGCATAGCTTTTTAAATTAAAAAACTACATTTTTTTCTAAGGGCCTGTAGCTCAGCTTGGTTAGAGCACCTGAATTTTTGGTGAAGCTCTTAACTTGGTGTAGAAACCAGGGTGTCGCGGGTTCAAATCCTGCCAGGCCCATTATAATAATTTTAGAGAATTCTTATTAAAAAAAAATAAAAATAAAACATAGTTAAAATTTAAAGAAGATTTTTGATCTTTTCTATACTCTCTGCTACTTTATTTCCACTATCTGTTAGCTTTATTAATTTGATTCTTCCTTGTTTTTCAAAATCTACTAGTTTTGCTTTTTCCATTTCTTGGAGAATCTTGACAGCGTGGGAATAAGTACAATCAACTTCTTTAGCTAGAATACTACCATACCTATTTCTTGTATCATTTCTTAAAGCAACTAAAATCATTGCTGGTTTTTTTCTAAAAAATACTTCGAATATATCTTTCTTTCTTACCATTTCCTTCCCCCTATCACCCCTACTATCTTTTCTAATCTATAGTATTTAGATTTTATATTTAAATGTTTGTTTTATCTTGTTATATAAGCAACATAAAGCTTTTAAACCTATCTTTTTTTTGCTTCTTGTTCTTAAATATATAAAAAAACTTTTATACCTGGTTATTATTCTTTTATTATGCTTGATATAAAAATTATTCGAAAAACTCCTCAAATTGTTAAAAAAAATCTAAAAAATAGAGGAGAAAACGAGAAAATTAAGTGGATTGATGATCTTCTTAAGAAAGATAAAGAAGTTCTTTCATTAAAACAAAAGATAGAAAATTTAAGACATGAAAGAAATGTAATCTCAAGTAGTATAAATAAACTTAAAAAAGAAAATAAAAATGCTTCTAAAGAAATTAAAAAAGCAAAAGAGCTTCCATCTAAAATAAAACAATTAGAAGATAAATTTTCAAAGTTAAATTCTGATATAAGTAAATATCTTAATGATATTCCAAATTTACTTCACTCTTCTGTAAAAATTGGAAAAGATGAAACTCAGAATAAAGTAACCAAGAAATGGGGTGTGATTCCAAAATTTAATTTTCCTATAAAAAATCACGTTGAATTATTAGAGAAACTTAATGTAGTTGATTTTGATTCTTCAGCTAAAGTTTCTGGGAATGGATTCTATTATCTTAAGGGAGAATTAGCTTTACTTAATCAAGCTTTGATAAGATTTGTAATAGATTTCATGGCTAAAAAAAATTATTCTTATATAGAGCCTCCGTTAATGATCAATAGAAAAGTTGCTGCTGCAGCTGGTGATTTATCTGCTTTTGAGGATGCCTTATATAAAATAGAATCCGAAAATTTGTATTTGATACCTACCTCAGAGCATGCTATCTTGGGATTACTTTATAATAAAGTTATTAATGAAAAAGATTTACCTCTTAAATTCTTTGGATATTCTATGTGTTTTAGAAAAGAAATTGGTTCTCATGGTATTAATGAGAAAGGATTGTGGAGGACACACCAATTTAACAAAATAGAGCAATTTATTTTTTGTAAACCACAAGATTCTTGGAAGTATTATGAAGAATTGAAAAAGAATTCAGAACAATTGTATCAAAAATTAAAACTTCCTTATAGAGTTTTAGAAATGTGTTCTGGTGATATTAGTGCTTGGAAAGCAAAAACTGAAGATATTGAAGTATATAGGCCAACTACAAAACAATATGAAGAGGTTGGTTCTTTGAGTAATTGTACTGATTACCAAGCTAGAGATTTAAATATGAAAGGCGTAGATAATAAAAGAAATAAATATGTTCTTCATACGTTGAATAATACGGCAATTGCTACTTCTAGAACTATGGTTGCAATAGTAGAAAATTATCAACAAAAAGATGGTTCTATTAAAGTTCCATTAGTTTTAAGAAAATATACTGGTTTTAATAAAATAGCTTCTAAATAATTTGTTCGTCTAATCTTTCAATTATTCTTTTTAATTTCTTTTCTACAAGATCGTAATTTAATTTTCTTTTTGCAATTTCAAAATTATTTTCAGCCATTTTTTTTATTTCTTCAGGATGATTAAGATGATAGATTATTCTATTAATAACATTTTTTCCATATTTGTTGAATGAAATTGTTTTAAATCCCAATGGTTCTATATCTGTTCTATATATTGGATATCTTCTAACAACAATTAATTTCTTGAATGCTAAAGCTTCTCCAAATGCGTTTCCCCAACCCTCCCATATACTGGGGTAAACAATAAAATCTGCATAAGGATAAACATCCCATAAAGAATAATATCTTTTTCCGTCTAGTTTATATCTTCTTGCTTTGATTCTATTTCCAATAAATCTAACATCACAATTTAGTTTTTCTGCTGATCTTCTTAGATTTGTTTCGTGGGGTTTACCAACATCTGTAGTAAAACCTGTAATAACTAAAACAACATGTTTTTCTAATTTTTTATCTAATTCAGAGACAATTTTAATAGCTGTTTTCAAGTCTTTCCTAGGAACTACTCTAACCGGTGCTAAAGCTATTATATCATTTTTTTTTAAATCAAAATCTTCTCTAAAATTTTTGTTGAAATTATCTTTAACTTTTAATTTTTCTTTGTAATTGAAGACATTGGGTATTATTACACTCTTTAGTTTATATCTTTTTTTTAATTCTGTTTTAGCAACTTTGTTTATTACAACATGTTTAACTTTTCTATGATCAAATGGAAAATAATATTTAATATAATTTTCATATATCCTATTTTCTTTACCAGCTTTTATTCTCTCCCAACTAAAATCATGATGGTGTAAAATGGCCTGAATATCTTCTCCTTGAATTAATCTAGATATAGCAATTCCTAGGGGAAGGTGGAATGGATTGCAAGAAGCATTTTCAACAATTAGTAAATCTATTTTTTTCTTCTTAACCCACTTAATTAGATCTTTTTTTATTGCTTTAGCCTCATCTTCTATAAGATGTATTAATAAATCTTCTTTATTAGAATATCTTAAACGTCTAATCCTGATATTTTCTTTGTATTTTAATTTCATTCTAGGAATTATCTTTGCTTTTTTTAATTCTGGGTAACTTCTTTCAGTAACAAAACTATATCCTGGTTTATCCATTATTTCGCCAGTACAGAAAAAGCATTTGTGGCCCATTCTTTTTAATACTTGGACCCATTTGTCTGTTTCTAAAGAAACACCATCTAAGCCACCTAGTCTTACTGCAATAAAACCAATGTTCATAAGCAAATTAAACTGGAAATCTTATTTAAACTTTACCGAAAACCTTTTAATAACAAAAACCGGAATTAAATTTATGAAAATATTAGCTGCAGGGGATATTCATGGAGACAAATTACTAGTCAGAGAACTAGCTAAAAAAGCTGATAAAGAGAAAGTTGACTTGGTTGTTCTGTGTGGAGATTTAACTTTATCAGAATCTTCTACTCAAGATTTAATTGGGCCATTTTTAAAAAATAAAATTAAATTTGCTTTTGTTCCTGGTAATCATGAATCTTTAGCTACTGCAGATTTTTTGGCAGATCTTTATAAAGTTACAAATTTACATAATCATCCGATAGCATTTGGTAATATTGGATTATTTGGTTGTGGCGGAGGTAATATAGGATTATCACAATTACCTGAAATGGAAATTTATGGAGTTCTTAAGAAAGGTTTTGATCGTGTTAAAGACCTTAAAACAAAAATAATGATAACCCATGTACATCCTTCTGGTACATTAATGGAAAAATTTACAAATTTCTTTCCTGGTTCTGTTGCAATTAGAAAAGCTGTAGAATCTTTTAAACCCAATATGCTGTTGTGTAGCCATGTTCATGAAGCAGAGGGTGTAGAAGAGAATTTGGGGAATACAAAAGTAATTAATGTTGGAAGAAAAGGCAAAATTATTGAAATTTGATTTTTTAAAAAGTTTTTTAAAGCATAATTTTAATTCTATTAAAAATGGTTTCGTTAATTATAGCTGAAAAGCCACAAGCAAGTTTTCGTATAGCAAGTGCTCTGTCAGATAAAAAACCTGTTCAAAAAAAAGTGGGTAAAGTAAGTTATTATGAATTAACACATAAAAATAAAAAAATAATTGTTGCATGTGCTGTTGGTCATTTATATGGTTTAGTTGAG
>NZBH01000024.1 GCA_002687815.1 archaeon
TACAACGCCCCTGCCGGGAATTGAACCCGGGTCATGGCCTCGACAGGGCCATATGATAACCGCTACACCACCAGGGCATAAAGCTTAAATCTTAGTCTTATTTTGTATTTTAAAACCTTTCGGTATAGAATCCCACCACCCGGACTCGAACCGGGAACCTATCGGTGACGGCTGACTATTTTTCATTCTTAGTATTATAACTTAAAGTCAAATAGTTACTACAGCCGATCGCTCTACCATTGAGCTATGGTGGGTTAATTAATTTCAAGAAAATTGACTTATAAAGTTTTTGATTTATTTTTTAAAGGATGGCAAAGAAAACAATATCAATTTATTTGAATAAGATTTAACAATTCTACCGTGCTTATTTCTATATTTTGCTGTTGCTGTTGATAATAAAAATCTTCCAACAATAGGTAATTTAGATTCTACCTTGTAAGAAATAACTATTTCTTCTTTCTTTGATAATAAAGGTATGTTCCATATTAATGCTATTCCCATTCTAGTTTTTTTAATACTAGCAGGTTTTAATGTACCAAAATCTCTTAATGGTTTTATTAAATGTGGCAATTTATCTAAAACTTTAACATTATACAAAGGTCTTTTACTTTTATTTTTTATATTTAATAATATTTTAAAGTTAGAAATACCATCTTTTTCTTTTCTCATAGTCAATACTTTTTTAGTTATCTCAATTTCTTTACCAAACCAATAATAAACTAAACCAACTAAAATTAATAAACCAAGAATAGTTATTAAAAATCCACGATAAGTTTTTATTATTTTTATTTCATAAGATTCTAATGGTTCTAAATTTACATCCCAAATATATATGTACTTCTTTCCTTCTCTTAATATTCTATTTGGTTCTGGTTTTATTAATGTAAACAATTTTTCAAATCCAGAAAATTCTTCTTTGTATTGTTCTTCTGCAATTGTATTTGCTCCATTTACAATTACTATTTCTTTTATACTTGAAAAAATCCTGTTAATTTTTTTTATGTCTTTTGTTATCTCAGAAAGATGTGAAATAAGAATTTCTTTATCTATATTAACTAAAGGTTTATTATCCATACTAAAAGAAAACTCAACGGGATATTTACCTTGTTTTATTGATGGATCTAAATTAATTAAAAATTCTTCTATCTTTTCTTCTTCTGGTTCAAGATCTAAAGTTTTTCTTAAATTAAATAATCTATTTTTTATTTCTACTTTTAAATCTTTTATTGGTATATCATAATTATTTGTGAATTTTATTTTCAAAGGAAAATCTTTTTTTCTTGGATCTATTCTTTTATCTAATAATTCAACACCTATAGCTTTACTCGGATCCATTAATTTTAATCTTAAAGGATATTCTGCTTCTATTTTAGAATCAGTAATTGACCAAAAAATTAAATTTACAACATAATCTCCGGGTTTTGCATTGTTTAATGGATACAAATGAATTTTAGCAGATTGTTGTTCATTTGCTGGTAAATTAATAAATCTTGGCTCTATTTTTAGACGCCAAAAATCATCTGAATAACGAACTTCTACTTGGTCAAAAAAATTTTCATTTGTAATTTTTAAATAAACTAAACCTGTCTGGGTAGGTAAAATTGTGTCTTTTATAGTTTCTTGAGTTATTTTTAATTCTGCATTTACACCAATAGAAAATAATATTAAAATTACTAAAAAAATGATGGCTTTTTTCATGTTTCACTATTTAACAATACTAATATTTAAACTTTATTGTGATGAGGCTGCCGGAATTTGAATCCGGGTCACCAGCTTTCCATCTCATTGTTCTGAAATCCTTTCAATCTCAATGAAAACCCCGAGCTGGGATACTGAGCCAAGCTATACTACAGCCCCTTTCCTTTCCTAAGCCACCCTATTATAGAGAAATATCTTATAAATCTTTTTAAAATAAAAGTGTCTGAAATGAAGTCTGAGATTAGATGAAAAACTACCCCTATTAGAATAAGAAAAGCTGGTCTAAAAAATAAAGCTAAAGTTACTAAAACAACTAAAAATTCTATAGAATGGAATGGATAAAGTCTTACTTTGTTATCACCTTCTGCTTTTCTCATAAAGAACTTAAATTGTTTAGAAAAATATGTTATGATATCTTTTGGTTTTTTGAATCTAAAAGAATTTGTAATAAAATGGTCTAAATCAATAAAAGTTCCGCCCACTATTATTAGCCAAACATCCCATCCGAAAAGTGGGAAAAGAAAAAAACTAAAAATTGTTGCAAGTATAAAATGAGTTATTAAAAACATATAGATTATGAATATTTTATTTTATTTAAATCTATTGTGTAACTTGACTAACATGTTCTTTTTTATTTAGTTTAATAACTTCATTAACAAAACTCTCTACTTTATTTTCGTGACTTACTATGATTATTTGTTTACTATTTAGCTCATCTAATACAAGTTTAATTCTATCTAATTGTTCTGATGAAAATCCATCTGTTGGTTCATCTAAGATTAGTAGATCTTTAGTTTTTATTGTTGTTATTAGATTATTAATAACTTGATTCAAGGCAAGCCTATAAGCTAAAGCTATTGATGTTTTTTCTCCTCCAGACAAAGATAAATAATCAATTTCATGACCATTTTGAATTATAACTGGAGTAAATTCATCGTCTAATTTAACATTTAATATTTCTACATCCATAATAATATTAAACCATTTTTGGAAAAGGGTATCAAAATCCATATGAACTCTTAACAAAATTTGTTTTTCAATTAAACTCATTAATTTAACAAAAAATTCTTCTAACCAATGTTGTAATTGATCTAAATAATTTAAGTCTTCTTTAATACTTAATTTTATTTCGATTTCTTTTTGTAATTTATCTAGAATTTCTTCTGTATCTTCTTTTTCTTTATCTAAGGATGTCTTCTTAATTTCCACATCTTTAAGTTTTTCTTGTAGTTCTTCTAATTCTAATTTAGATTTTTTATAATCTTCTTCTATATTTTCATATTTCTTTATATTTTCTAATAAAGTATCTTTATTTGTATTTGAGATATTAATTTCTTGTTTAATTTTAGCTTTATTCTCTAATACTGATTTTTTAGAATTATTTTTTTCTTCTAATAAATCAGACTTCATTAAGAATACCTTGTAACTATTTTGCAAATCTCTTAATTTATTTAATTCTGATTTTAAATTTCCTAACCTTCTTTCATTTTCTTCTTGATTTCTTATTAATGTACTTATTTCATTAGAAAATCCTTGTATTTTATTGGATTCTTCAGCAACTATTTTATATTTATATTCTTGAGTAACTTTTTGTTTGCAAGTTGGACAAGTTTCTAGGTTAGCTAAACTACTCTTAATATTTTCAGAAGAACTTTTCTTTGTTTTAAATTCACTTATTTTTGCTAAGATTAATTTAAGATTATCTTCTGTTAAATTAATTTGGTTTTCTTTGTTTTCAATATCTTTTTCACTTATTTTTATTCCATTTCTTTCTTTTAATTCTAATTCTAGAGTCTTAATTTTATTATCTGCTTCAATTAATTCATTATTATTTTTTTGTAATTGTTCATCATTATATTTTAATTTTAATTTGTTTACCTCATATTCTTTTTTTAATTGGTTTAATTTTGATATTTCTTCTTCTATCTTTCCAATAGATTCTTTTTCAGCTAAAATTTGTTTTTTATATTTTTCAATTGGTGGTAGTATTAAATCAATACTAGATGTCAGTTCTTTTATTTTTAATTCTCTCTCTTGCTTTTCTTTTCTTTTATCTTCCAAATCAGAAATCTTTCCTGTTAATTCTTTTTTCTTCTCTTTTATTTTTGTAACAATAATCTTTGTATTTTCTTTTATTCTTTTATACTTATCAATACCAAATACTTTTCTTAAAGTATCAATTCTAGAATCTCTATCACCCAATAAAATAGCTTTCATTTCTTCTTGTGGGGTATAAACAGTATAGGTGTAAATCAAAGATTTAGTTTTTGTTAGTAACTCTTTTGGATAACTTAATAATTTCAAAATAGATTCTTTTAGCTCTAGGGCAGTACCTTCTTTTTTTATATCATTTATCATTATAAAACCAGAATCTTGAGTTACTGTATCTGCAATTCTTTTTAAGGTTCTTTTAATTATAATTTTTTTATCGTCCACCTCAAAATGTAATTCAACAGAGCCATTATTTTTCCCATTTCTTAATAAAGTTGCTCCTAATAATCCGGGTCTTCTAATTCCGAATAAAGCAAAGTCTATTGCTTGTAAAATAGTAGACTTTCCAGAACCAATATCTCCAGAAAGCAAAATAGAACTACTTGGGAAATTTATTTCTTCATTAAGATAACTTCTAATATTTTCTAATCTAATTTTATTTAATATCACTTTTCCCAAATTTCCTTAATATTTAAACTCTTAATAATAGAATCAGTTAGTCTGTCTTCAAAATCTGCATTCTTTTCATTTTCATCTTTTTCTAAACCAAATTGTTCCAATAAATCGTGAACTAATTTCTCTTCTTTATCTTCTGTAAAATCTTTAACTTTTATTTGAGATAAATGCGATTTAATGATTTTATCTTCTATTTCTTCAATATTTCCTGTTTCAACTTCCAATTCTTCAAATTCTTTTGTAGTTAATTTATTTGTATTTTTTAAAACAACAAAAGAATTTTCTAATCTTGATAAAATTTCTTTAAAGTTTACATCATTTGGCTTTCCAGATTTTAATACACCTTCAACTCTTAAAGTTACAATTTTATCTTCAAAATCTTTAATTGAAGAAATAATTTCTTTTTCTAATTCATCTGGTGTCTTATCGTCAGCGTTAAATTTAAATGATATAACTTCTTTTAATTTTATTGGTATATAATTCATTTCCAATTTATCATTAACTATGTAAAAACCACCGTTCTTAAGTTCTTCAAGTTCCTTGAAATTATTTGGAAATAAAGGTCCTGGAAAGGCTATTAATCCATAGTCATCTTCTTTTTTATCAAAAATATAATGGATATGACCACCAGCATAATAATCAAAATTTTTAGGTAATAAAGAAACAGGCTGTGAATCTACTTCTTCCATATTTTTTGGCATAAATTCTGTTAATCCTGTGTGAAATAAAAATATTTTAAAACCAGACTCTTCTTCTAGATTTTTTTTATCTAAAATTTCATAATAACTTTTTTCTAAACCGCCTTTTTTTCCAAATAACCCTGCAAGTTTAACATTGGTTTTATCATCTGTTATAAACTTTAATTTTATTTTATCATCAATCTCTTCTATATTAACAATATTTTTACATAATCCAGCTTTTTCAAGAACATCTAACATTGTTTTTCCTGATGCTGAAAAATCATGACTTCCAGGAACAAGATAAACAGCAATATCTTTACTTCTTAGTTTTTCTAAAATAGATGCAACTTCTTTTAGGGTTTCTATTGATGGTAAGGAAGTATTAAATAAATCTCCAGAAATAATAACAAAACCAACATTTTCTTTTATACAAATATCAATTGTATTCCTAAATGATTCAATACCTAGTTCTTTTAATTTTTCTTCTCTCCATCCACCAATATGGCAGTCTGCTAAATGAGCAAATTTCATTTTAGAATAATCTAATTTAAAAATTTTTAAAATCTTATAAATATTTATACATCGAATAGTATATATTGAAAAAGTATTATATTAAATTGATAAGATTTATTAATAATGAATACATATTTTTTTAAATAAAATGGCATTAGAAAAAATTGTAAGCTTTGCAAAAGTAAATTTTGATTCTTTAATTGCATATACTATATCAACTGGACTTGTTGGACTTACACTTAAAGATGGATTTCAAACAGAGGATCTTAAATTTTTAGGAGTTCAATTATTTATAGCTGGTTATGGGGCATTAATACAAAAACAACATCAAAATGAGTATATATTTATTGGAGATGTTATTAAAAAAGATGGTTTTGGTGTTGTAATTGGAAATAAAAAAGATAGAAGATTAGCAAAGATTTATGCAAAAGAAAATAACTTAATGGATCAATATAACTTAGAATTAGAAAAACTAAAAGCATATGAAGTAAGAAGAGACGAAAAACTAAAAGCATATGGGATTAGAATAGACAAAACTAAAAGTAAACTAAAATCATCATAATTTTTCTTTCATTTCTTTAATGTGATAACCAAAGTTATTTATATTAAAAATAGTTTAAATAATTGTGGTAGATAATACATTACGTGGGGCTGTTGAAAGAGCAATAGAAAGAAAAGAAAGTAGAGAATCAATTATAGAATCCTTATCTTATTTGGGTTATTCTCAAGCACAAATTGAAGAAGCAATTAATAAAGCAAGTCAAAAAGAAAAAGAAATACCATTGGAAAAAGCACCTGAACAAAAATCTCAAGTTACTAAACAAGTTAAAGAAAAAACTTCTCCAAAAGAAATTATTATTTCATCTTCGATTGGTGGTGTTATATTAATAATCTGTGTTGTTGCCTTTTTAGTTTTGATGACTCCGGCTGGTATTTGTAAAGCAAACCCAACAACACAAACTCAAAATGTTATTGGATTAAGTCTTAGTTGTAATATTGTAAAAACAGCACGTGTACAATCAATAATAGTATTCTCTATAGTTCTTGTAGTACTTTTAATAAGTATATTTGGAAGAAAATTTTTAAGATAATTTAGTTATATTTCCATTATTCATTAATAAAATATTTTTCTTTTTATAGCCAATTTCATAAGCTAATTCTACCATTGGTTTTCTTTTATTAAGATCGCCATGAGCAGGAATTATATATTTTGGCTTAACCATTGTTACTAGATCTCTTAAATCCTCTCTTGAACAATGTCCAGAAGTGTGAATATTTGTAAATATTCTTATTTTTTTCCTTTTTAATTTATCTTCTAATCTTTTTCTATTTGTAATGTTTGGTTCTACTGGAATTGTTTTACATGAAAAGATTATATGATCTTTTGGTCTAAAGTTAAAAGAGAAAGTTCCATTAATTATTTTTGATAAAACTGAATTTGGTTCAGCTTGACTACCTGTACAAATAATTAAATAACGACCTTTGCCTTCCTTTTCTATTAATTTTAATTTATTTCTTATCTTGTTACCATAAGCAACAAGTTCTACTTTTTTTGTAAAATTTATTAATTTAATTTTTTCTGCTGCAGAAATATATTTAGTTAAACTTCTACCAAGCATAACTACCTTTCTATTTAATTCATGTCCAAAATCTACCATACTTTTAATTCTTGCAATATTTGATGCAAAAGTTGTTACTATTACGGCATCTCCCTTATTTTCAGTACCTAAAATTACATCTTTTAACATCTCTCTAGCAACTTTCTCTGAAGGAGTTTTTCCATCATTAAATGAATAAAGAGAATCTACAACCAATGCAAGAATTCCTTTTTTTCCTAACTCTTTTAATCTTTTATAATTAGGCTTCTTTCCTAGAACAGGATGATTATCAAACTTAAAATCATTAGCATATAAAATAACTCCATCAGGAGTATGAACTGCTATCATTGCTGTTTGTAATGTGGAGTGAGTCATATTAATAAATTCTAATTCAATATTATCAGAAACTCTAATTTTAGAATTTGGATTTACTGCCTTTAAAGGATTTTTAATTTTAATATCATCATTTTTTAAAGTACTCTTTATAACTTCAACAGTATATGGAGTTCCTAAAATTGGGACATTATATTTTGGTGCTAAATATGGTATTGCACCTATATGATCTAAGTGGCAGTGGCTACAGGCAATTGCCTTAACATCATTTTTCCATTTTTTAATTACATTATCATTAGGTATTGCTTGTGCAGAAATTAATTCATTTGCAGTTATTGTTTGTTTGTGCCCACCTTCTTCTTCAAAATCAACTATTTTTTGCATGTAAAAACCCATGTCTAAGAGAACTACTTCATTACCGTACTTTAATGCTGACATATTTCTGCCAACTTCATTATAACCACCAACTGAACAAAATTCTACTGTCATTTAATTTATATTTTATAGAATATATTTATATATGTTTGCTTTTGGGTTCTTCTAAATCTTTAAACATTAATTTATCTCCAATTTTAATATGTTTAATAGAACCATGAGCTAGTTCTAATACATATTTTGCAGGTTTATTTGGAGATACAAAAGGTGTAAAAGGCATTATCATCTTTCTAAAATCAACTACTTCGTAATTTGAATTTAACCAAACTATATCTAAAGGATAGAAAACAAATAGCATATGGATCATTGTTTCTAGAATACCTTCTCCTGGAGCTACTAGAACAATACCTTTGCCTTTTCTTAAGGGTAAAGTAAACATTAAACCTTTTAATTTAGGAAGAAAATGTTCTAAATATTTTGCTTTACTTGCAAGAATAATGTTGCCATTCAAAATTTCAACATACTTTGCCATTCAACAATTTCTGGAAAAATAGTTATTTAAAGGTTTTTATTCGAAATAATCTGTTAGCAAAAATAAAATTTCAAAAATCTTATAAACCTTAGTTAATAAATCAAAAAGTATGAAGATTGTAATTTGTGGTTCAAGACGTTTCCATGACGGAATCCGTAAGCTTGAAGAAAAACTTCGTGCGAACGGCCATATTGTGTTTGGACCAATTCTAAATAGGAATGAAGGTATTAATGACTTACCTCCAGACCTTAAAAAATATGCTTTCATTGGATTGACGCATCATCATTTTGATTATATTCGCAAAGCAGATATTTGCTTTATGTATAACGAAGATGGATATCTTGGTAATAGTGGAACACTAGAATTAGGTTTTGCAATTGCTTGTGGAATTCCTATTTACGCACTAAATAATGATAAAGATGAGCCTTGTAGGGACATACTTTTTGATTTTATTGTTAAAGATATCGACAAATTTGTTGAAATCATTAATAGGAATAAATAAAAGTAGATTCTTGAAATTTTACTTACTCACTACCTATTCAAAAACAAGACCACCATAACCAACAGCATTATTATAATCATCTGTAACATCTCCAGAAGTATAATAATGCAATAATCTTGCTTTTTTTGCTCCTAGCAATTTACATGCTTCAATTGCAACAATTATTGGACCAACACCACATATTGTAGTTTTTTTCTTTTCAACAAAATTAAAAAAACCTTCAGAATCAAGATTTTTTATAAAGTCCATTGCTTCATTATCTAATTCATATAAATTTTCTTTTTTATTATAAGTAAATGGAGTATATTTGTAATTTTCACCATAATGAGTAAAATCAGAAGAAACAATAATATTAATATTTTTATTAGATTCAACAATAGCTTCAGCCAATTTCTTACAATTTTCAATAGAAAAATTGGATATTGATATTGGTAAAAATTTTAAATCTTTTAAACTATCTTTATTTACATACTGTAAGAATGGTAGTTGTACTTCAATTGAATGCTCATGTAAGTGGGCCATTACATCATTTTGAAGAAATCTGCATTTTTTTAATAATGATCTGCCCAATAAATCATCTACTTTTACTATTCCAAAAGGAGTTTCCCAATTAGCTTCATAATACATAGAAAAATTACTTCCAAGACCAGTGTGATTTGGTCCTAAGATAACATAAGTTTCAGGCATTCTTGATTCTGCTATTTCTTTATAAGACCAAGCTTGACATGGTCCAGAAAATTTGTAACCTGCATGCGGACTAATTATCCCAAAAATCTTCTTATCTCTTTTTTTAATTGGTAAATCTCCTGGTCCAAATTTTGATAAAAATGTTTCTTTTATTTCTTCTTCTAATTTCTCAAAATCTCCAGAATAAAATTGTCCGGTAACTATTGGTCTTCTAACATTCATACCTATAATTTAGAGCCTAAAATATAAAAAATTAATTCTTCTCAAGAATATAAGAAAACTTCTTAAAGGATAAATTCATTTATTTATTATATGCGGAGGTAGCGAAGTGGTCAAACGCGGCAGCCTCAAGAGCTGCTCTCTTAGTGAGTTCGCAGGTTCGAATCCTGTCCTCCGCACTTTTATTATTCTCCAATGATTATCTTTGTTTTCGAAATCTATATAAGCTTTCACAACTTTCAGTAAACTCTGAAAGTTCAGAAAATTGAGAATGATATCACCAAAAGAAGAGTTTCTTGAACTCATGATTGAGGATTGTAAAGGTAATGGTTTTAGTGCGTTAACTTCAAAAATAATGGGCATTTTATACTTAGACCCTAATGAAATTTCTCTAGAAGAATTAGCAAAAAGAACTGGTTATAGTCTATCTGCAATAAGTACAGAAATTAAATTTGTGGAAAGAATGGGTTTAATTAAAAGATTAAAAAAACCTAAAACAAAAAAAGTATTTTTTTACATGGAAAAAGACTTTACAGCTATGTCCGTCCAATATATGAGAAAAAAATACCAATTAATGCTTAAAACAAAAGATACGCTTCCAAAAATAATTGATGGTTATAAAATCCATAAATTAGATTCAAAAGAACAAAAAGAATTAGATATTATAAAAAATTACCAAAAACAAATTCTACGCTTTGAAAAAATGTTCAGAACTTTAATGGGTTTGTTTGAAAAATTAAGAATTATAAAATGACAGATACAATTATTGAATTAAGGAATGTCTGGAAAACTTATCCTATGGGAGAAGTTCAAGTTCATGCACTTAGGGGAATAAATTTAAAAATAAAAAAGGGAGAATTTGTAGCAATACAAGGACCCTCTGGTTCTGGAAAATCAACTGCAATGTTTATGGTTGGTTGTTTAGATGTACCAACAAAAGGGCATGTATTTCTAGATAATAAGGATATTTCATTATTACAAGAATCTGATCTTGCACAAATAAGAGGAAAGAAAATTGGATTTATTTTTCAAAGGTTCAATTTACTTCCAACATTATCTGCTATAGAAAATGTAGAACTGCCAATGGTATTTCAAAATGTATTAGAAACACAAAGAATCAAAAAAACAAAGTCGTTATTAAAATCAGTTGGCTTAGAAGAAAGAATGACTCACAGACCTACACAACTTAGTGGTGGAGAAATGCAAAGAGTTGCAATTGCAAGAGCACTAACTAATGATCCTCAAGTCTTATTAGCTGATGAACCTACCGGAAATTTAGATTCAAAAACAGGGGAAGAAATAATGAGATTCCTTCATATCTTACATAAAAAAGAAAAGAGAACTATTGTTATGGTTACTCATGATAAAAACATAGCCAAGCAGGCTGAGCGTCAAATTAATTTAAAAGATGGTCAAGTTTTATAATTAAGAGGTGAAAAAATGAAATATAAAAATTTATTGTTGGTTTTATTTTTTTTAGTTGTTTTTGTGAATTTTGTTTCTGCAACACAGAATATATTGACAATTGGTAATGAATTTAGAATAGATTTAATTAAGTATGACCCATCACCATTAGAACCCGGCAAATCTTCAGATATTTGGTTTGAAATAAGAAATCTTGGAGATAAAGATATACATAGTTTTGAAGTAAATCTTGCAAATAGTTTTCCATTAACAGTAGAATCTGATAGGACCATATATCTATCAAGATTAGAACCTGGCAAAGCAATTCCTTTTAAATTTACAATACATGTTAATGAAAATGTCCAAGATGGTGATTATAAAGTTTCTTTACACTATTACTCAAAAACTATGGGGACTGGTAGTACTAACTCTTTTACAATTCCTATTAAAAGAATAAATAGAGTTGTCTCTGCAACCACTGCAAAAGTAACAGGTTCAACAGTTAAAATAGATCCTGGAAAAATTCTTCCTGGGGAAATATCAGAAGTTTTAATTGGTATACAAAATACTGCAGCTTATTTAATGAAAGATATTACAATTAAACTTGATTTAAGTAGTGATGATACTCCTCTTGCTCCTATTGGTACAACTTCTGAAAAGAAAATAGAAGAAATTCCTGCTGGAGAAAGTGCAAATTTAATTTTTAATCTTATGGCATTGCCAGATGCTGAATCTGATGTTTATAAGATACCATTAGAAATAAGTTATTATGACGAGCTTGGTAATAATTATACAAAAAGTGATTTAATTGGATTAATTATAGGTGGAGATCCAAAATTTCATGTTGAGATAAAAGAAAGCAATATATACAATAGAAAGGACACTGGAGAGATTACTATCAATTTTGTTAATACTGGTCTTACAAAAATAAAATTCTTAACAGTTGAACTTGGAAAATCTAAAAGGGTATTTGACTTTTTTGGAATTAAAATTCTAGAAAAAGATAACTATAAAATCTTATCAGAAGACAAAGTTTATTTGGGTGACATAGATCCAGATGACGATGATAGTGTTGAATTTAGATTAAAATTAGATTCCCCAAGTAATAAAGTAAATCTTCCAATAAAATTAAACTTTAAAGATGGAAATAATAATGAATATACTAGAGACTTAAATGCTGAATTAGAGATATATAGCAAAAAAGAAATGGGCATTAAAACCAGTTCTAATGGAATTAAAATCTTATTTGTAATTCTAATTGTAGTATTATTGTTGGGTTATAGAAAATGGAAGAAAGTGAATAAAGACAGCGGATTTATAGATTATCTTAAACATCTAAAAGAAAAAGTAAAAATACTATTTGGAAAAGTAAAAGCTAGAAGAATAATTAGAAAAAATAGAATTAAAAAAAAGAAGGTTAAAAAAAGAAAAGCTAAAAAAAGAAAATGATCAAAGATTACTTCCGATTTGCCTTTCGGAGTATAACTAATCGGAAATTAAGATCTTGGCTTACTATGATTGGTATCTTCATTGGTATAGCTTCTGTTGTTGCTCTTATTTCTATTGGCCAAGGAATGGAAGATGCCATAAATGAACAATTTGAAAGCATGGGTAGTGATAAAGTTATGGTTATGCCTGGTGGTGAGGGTGGTTTTGGTTTTGGAGCTTTTTCTGCTGATCCACTTACAGAAAATGACTTAAAAGTTATTGAAAAAACAAAAGGTGTTGATAAAGTTGCTGAAATGTTCTACAAAAATGGCAGAGTAAAATTTAAAGATGAAACAAAAACTATCCTTGTAATAGGATTGCCAACAGATGAATCAGCAGATGTTATTACTTCTATGGAAGGTTTTGAAGCTGAAAAAGGTAGAGACTTAAAAAATGGTGATAAGTATAAAGTAACAATTGGTTGGAGATTTTGGAATGAAGATATTTTTGAAAAATCTGTTAATTTAAGGAATAAACTAGAAATTGAAGGGGAAAAATTTGAAGTTGTTGGATTAGTTAAAAGAATAGGAAATCCCCAGGATGATGCTCAAATTTATATTCCAATAGAAGTTGCAAAAGAACTTTTTGACGATGATGAAATTTCTTCTATTTTTGTACAAGTTAAAAAAGGATATGAACCAAGTGAAATTGCTGAAGAAATAAAAGAAGAATTAAGAGATTATAGAGATGAAGAAGAAGGAGAAGAGAGTTTTCAAGTTCAAACATTTGAACAACTTATGGAAAGCGTATCAAGTATTCTTAATATAGTAAGAGCAGTTTTAATTGGAATTGCAGGAATTTCTTTAGTTGTTGGTGGTATTGGAATAATGAATACAATGTATACTTCTGTTTTAGAAAGAACAAAAGAAATTGGAATAATGAAATCTATTGGAGCAAAAAATTCAGATATTTTACTTATATTCTTGTTAGAATCTGGAACTTATGGCATTGTTGGTGGAGTTATTGGTATAGTTCTTGGTCTTAGTATGAGTCTTGGTGTAGAAAAAATTGCTGCAATGTTTTTAGGAACCGATCTTTTAAGAGCATCTATAACACTTTGGTTAGTTGGTGGAGCATTAGCCTTCTCTTTTATAATTGGTTGTATCTCTGGTGTGTTTCCAGCAAAACAAGCAGCTAAACTTAAACCTGTTGATGCTTTGAGGTATGAATAAAAAGTTTTAAATATTTTTTTAAATTATATAATATATTATGAAAACAAATAATTTTCAATTAAAAGATTCTTTTAGTGAATTTAAAAACTATTATGCTGTATTGGGTATTCCAAATTATGCACCCATTGAACAAGTAAAAAGAGTATTTAAACAATTAGCATTATATACCTTTCCTGAAGATTCTTTTGATTCTTCTATTAAACTTTTTGTTAAATTTAATGAAGCATATAATGTTATTGGCGATCCTAAAAGGAAAGCTTGTTATGATAGTTTCTTAATGGTAAAGGATAAGAATGCTCCTCTTTTAATAACTTATTGTGATATTGATAAAGATGGTTTGTGGCATCCTGGTTTAGAACATGAAGTTAAAGCAGGAACTAAAATGATAAGGCATAAACCTACGCTACGTGAAACTCTTGAAGAACATTCTTTCTGATATTAACTAAAAAGTAATTATAAGGCGAAAGATTTATAAAAGTTTTATTTATCCCTGAAACAGGAGGAATAATCAAAATGGTAGATATTTATAAAGTTGTAAGCACAAAATGTCCTGTCCTTAATATTGAGTTTAGAAACCAGCAATTATTAGAGGGAAATTCCCCTGAATTGGAAGTTCTTGTTAAATTACATGATTCAGAACCAGTAGGTGTAATTTGCACTGAATACATGGGACAGAAAAAGTGTGAAGTTAAAAGTAAACTACAGCCAGGGCATTGTATTTATGCTGACGGTTGGAAAAAATTAGAATAATTTATAATTATTAGGGGATTTACATTCCTCTTAATCT
Organism: archaeon; assembly: GCA_002687815.1. Classification (GTDB taxonomy): domain Archaea; phylum Nanobdellota; class Nanobdellia; order SCGC-AAA011-G17. The sequence continues at coordinate 14,656 of NZBH01000024.1, forward strand.
TTTAATTCTTTCATCAATAGGTGGATGTGTTTGGAATAACTTATTTAGATTTCCTTTAACGTTTTTTAATGGATTTACTATAAACAAATGAGCTGTAGCTTTATTTGCAGATTTTAATGGTTCTGTGTTCTTTGATAATTTTTCTAATGCATTAGCTAAACCTTCTGGATATCTTGTTAATAATGCACCATCAGCATCAGCTAAAAATTCTCTTTTCCTGCTTATTGCAAGTTTTATTAATTGTGCAATTATTGGAGATAAAATAGCTAAAACTATTGCAATTAAAATAAAAATACCTGAACCTTGGTTATTTCTACTTCTTCTTGGACCACCAAATAAAAAACTTCTAAACATAAAATCTCCTAACAAAACAACAGTTCCAACTAAGATTACAATTAAGGTCATTAATCTTATATCATAATTTTTTACATGGCTAAGTTCATGAGCAATAACTCCTTCTAACTCAGTTCTATCTAATTTATTTAACAAACCTGTAGTTACTGCAACAGAAGCATGTTTTGGATCACGTCCAGTAGCAAAAGCATTCATTGCACTATCTTCAATAACATAAGTTTTTGGTTTTGGTAAACCAGAAGCTATTGATAATCCTTCAACAATATTAACTAATAATGGAAATTCATCTTTTTTAACTTCTCTAGCTTTACTTAATTTTAAAACAGCTTGATCTCCCTTAAAATAACTGAACAAAGCCATACCTATAGCTATGGCTACTACAAGTGCTAAAAGTGGATAACCATAACCAAGAACAACTCCAAATATATAACCAACAGCAATTACAAAAATTAAGAAGAAAAATACTAATAAATAAGATCTTACTTTATTACTTTTTATAGCATTATACATTTTATTTAAAATTGGAATTTAGTTTTATAAAACTTTTCTTTAGAATTCTACACTAACCGGTTCTTTTTCATTGCCTTTTGCTTCAAAATAATCTTTTTGTTTAAATTTAAATAAATTAGCTAAAATACTTGCTGGAAATCTTTGAATTGCTGTGTTGAATCTCATAACATTATCATTATAAAATTGTCTTGCATAAGCAATTTTTCCTTCTGTTCCAGATAATTCTTCTTGCAACATCATAAAATTTTTATTGGCTTTTAAATCAGGATAAGCTTCTGCTACTGCGAATAGTGTTTTTAATGCACTTGATATCATATTAGAAGCACCTGCTTTTTCTGCAGGAGATTTTGCTTTTTGTAATTGTGTTCTTGCTTCTGTAACCATTTTTAGTGTATCTTTTTCATGTTTTACATAACCTTTAACAGTTTTAACTAAATTGGGAATTAGATTAAATCTTCTTTTAAGTTGAACATCTATTTGATGCCAAGCATTATTTATTCTATTTCTTAAAAGAATAAGCCTATTGTACATTCCTATAACTAATAAAACAGGAACTCCTACAATAATTGAAATTAATAAAATAGGATTCATTATTATTTATCTTATAAATCTCTTTATAAATTTTTTGTTTAACCTTTTTTAATTATCTTGGATTTTACCAAGATAGAATTTGGAATAAATATTGTATCATTATCTTTTGTTTTGATCTTAGTTTCAGTCAAATCAACAGCCATAACCTTTCCTTCTGTGTTGTTTACATTTATAGTGTCATTTGGCTTAATTTTTTCTTTTTGTCTTACATAAAATCCTGCAACTAAATTTGGAATAAAATCTTTAACAGCTAATATCATAAAAGCTAAAATTAGGATAAAAAGTCCAAATAAAATTAAATTTAAAACTACTTTTGTTATTCCAATCTGGTTTAAAGCAATTATAATTCCTGCAATATAAACAATATATTTTACAATTACTCCAGAAAATTCTTCAACTGGAACCTTAACGCCATATCCTTTTAATATCTTATTTGTATCTAATTCATGTAATACTTTAATAATTACACGTTCTAGAACACGTCCAATAATTAAACTTAATAATACTATAACAACTGCTGCTATTGCTCGCATTACTCCCTGTGAAAAGGATGTAGTTATAGCCTCAATTTCCATTAAATAAAAAAGAAGTTTCAAGTTTTTAAAAGTTTTGGAAAGGTTTTTAAATTTTTAAAAATAAGCTTACTATATGCCAGTAAATCCAGGAATAGCTTATCAAAAAGCAGAACAAGAATATGTTAATGCTAGAACTGATTCTCAGAAATTAGCTGCTCTTAAAAAAATGCTTACTTTAGTTCCAAAGCATAAAGGATCAGAAAAATTACAGAAGGGAATTAAAGAAAAAATAAGAAAAATAAAATATTTAAAAGAAAAAGAAATTAAACAAAAAAAAGGGCAACATGTAGACGTTATAAAAAGAGAAGGAGCAGCTACTATTGTTTTGGTTGGAACTACTAATTCTGGTAAATCCACCTTATTAGCTAAACTAACAAATGCTAAAGTTAAGATAGCTGAATATCCCTTCACAACAAAAAAACCTGAAATTGGAATAATGGATTATAAAGGAATAAAAATACAGATTATTGAAATTCCAGCAATTATAGAAAATTTTAATGAAACTGAAAAAGCACCTTATTTTTTATCAATAATCAATACAGCTAATTTAATTATCTTATTCTTTAATGATGCAGAAGAAAAAAAATTATTAGATGCTGAATTACCAGATATTGAAATAAAAAAATTAATCTATAATAATGAAGAGGATATTAAAGATAAAATATGGAAAAAATTAAGTTTAATAAAAATACATACTAAAATGCCTGGAAAGGAACCAAATTATCCTCCAGTTGCTTTAGAAAAAAATTCAACAATTGAAGATTTAGCAGAACATGTGCATAAAGATTTTATTATGAATTTTAAATTTGCTAGAGTTTGGGGAAAATCTGCAAAATTTCCTGGACAAACAGTAAGTCTAAATCATGTTTTAAAAGATGATGATATCATAGAATTGCATATGAAATAGAAAATTATAAAAGTAAATAAACTAATTTAAATTTTTATGTTAAGATTTATTGGTCTGAAGGCATTTACTGAAAAAGAGATTTCTGAAATAAGAGAATTAAGTGATCTTTATTCTAAAAAAATTCTAAGAGATTTACCAAAAGCCAATATAATAATTCATACAAAAAAACATGATACTGCTGGAAAAGTTGGAAAAGCAGTTAAATATTCCTTTCATGCAAGAGTTGAAGCACCAAGTATTTTACTAAGTTCTGAAGCTGCTGATTGGGATTTAAAAAAAGTTGTTCATGAAACATTAAGAAAATTAGAAACAGAAATGCAACATAAATTCAGAACAGATGCTCAACATAAGAGAGAATATGAAAGATGAACTATAAACAATGCATAATTGTCAGAAAAGATCTTAAAATGGGTGCTGGAAAAGCTTCAGCTCAAGTTAGTCATGCAAGTGTTGAAGCAACTTTAAAGTCAGACAAAGAAAAAGTTAAAAGATGGCGCTCTCAAGGCATGAAAAAGATTGTTTTAAAAGTAAATTCTGAAGAAGAATTATTTGATTATAAGAAAAAAGCTGAACAAAATAAATTAAAAACAGCTTTAATTACAGATGCAGGAAAAACTGTTTTTAAAAAACCAACCATAACTTGTTTAGCTATTGGCCCAGATAAAGAAGAAAGTATTGATAAAATAACTAAAGATCTAAAGATGTTGTAATCTTTTACCCATTTCTTGTTAAATTCGTTATTAATAGGTAGTTACAGAATAGAAAGGTTTAAGAATAAAAAAGGTATGTAAAAACTATGAAATCAAACTATATTAATGGCGAATTAGCTGAAGAAATTGATGGAAAGATTAAGTTAGTTAGAGAACTAGATAAATCAATGTATAAATTATCCTTGAAAAGATGTGATAAAAAAGCTATAGAAAAAAACGCTAGAATTCATTCATATAGAATTGAAAATCCTGGACATGGAGTACCTTTTTCTGTTCCAAGAAATACCCATAGAAAAGGGATTAAAGAAGGTATAAAAAATATAGAAAATGCGTTTAAATGGGGTGTTGAAAATTTTGATCCAGAAAAATTTGAAGAATCTTTTATAAGAGAACTTGCTGGAAGAATTACTCCAGAATTTTATGATAGTGAGATTGCAATCTACAGAGATATTAGTGGCAGAATTGTTGGTTCTAGAACTATACCTCCGCAGCCATATAAATTTAAAACTCGTGAGATTCCTGAATTTGTTAATCATATAAAAGATAATTTATCTTGTCCTGAAATTATAAAAAAAATAGAAACAGCAATATATTCACATTTACATTTAGCTAGGATACATCCTTTTGTAGATGGAAATGGAAGAACCTCCCGTATATTACAAGATATTATATTAGACCATCTTGATATTCCTGTTCCAATAATTAATGCTGGAGAAAGACATACTTATTATAATACCTTAAGAAAAGCAATATTAGACTGGAATAATCAAAGTGGAGAAGAAAAAAAAGAAGTAACAGAAGGTGAAGAATTGTTTTATGATTTTATAGCTGGTAAAATCAATGTATCGTTAGATCAACTATTACGTTAATTTAAGTTCTTTTTTTATTTTCTCTTTATCAAAACCAATTATAATTTTTCCATCAATATCCATAACAGGAACACCCATTTGTCCTGATTTATCAATCATTTCTTTTGATTTTTCTTTGTCTTTAGAAACATCTATATTTGTAAATTTTATCTTATTCTTTTTAAGAAAATCTTTAAGCTGATGACAATATGGGCATGATTCTGTACTATATACAATAATTTTTGCCATATTCAATTAAAATAAATTATTTTATTTAAATATTCCTATAAAAATTGGTAAATAATACCAAATGCAAATAAAACTATTAAGATCCAATTAAGAATTTTATGACTTTTAATAGAATACTCTGGCTTTCTGTCACCCATTTTTTTAACTCTGTTAAATATTAATACAATTAAAATTCCATCTATTCCACCAGCAACAGCTCCGGTAATCCCAATAGTTTGGATGAAATCTAATCTATTGAGCAAATAAAGTCCTACAAAGAGCAATAAAGGAACAGAACAAGTTACAAATGTTGAAACCTTACTACTCAACTTGTGATCATAATGGAAAACCCATTTTAAAGCAAGACCTAATGCTAAAAAGCTAGTTGCCATAGCAAGAATAGCAAATATATTTCCAATAAAAAACATATTCAAACAAAGAGTAGCAATTTTAGTTGTGCCTTCACCACACTTTCCAATTACAGCAACAGTAAATAAAGTGTAAATAACTAAGGGGATTAAACTTCCAATTATAATTGCTTTTTTCAGTTTTTTCTTATTTCTTTTTAATGATTCTCTCATTTCAGGAATTGCTGTAGCACCAATAAAAGCAAAGAATATTACACCATAAGGTATGAACAAATTCTTTGGATTAAAATTAAATGTAAAATTCTCTATATTTAAATTAAAAAGAGCAATACCTGCTATTAATAAAATAAAAAATATCATAATTCCACCAAGTAACAATTCAGATTTCTCAATTATCTTTAATCCTTTATGTATTAAGAAAACCATAACCGCAAAGAAAACAAAGCTATAAAAAATAGTTGGCAAATGTAAGTTAAAAATATTCAAAAAAAGATTTTGTAAAACTTGACCTTCTCCAATAAGATAAGCAAGTAATGCACCATAAATTCCAATCATCATAGAAATAGTCATAATTTTCTTTCCAATCTTGCCCAAATATTTCCCAGCATAACCAGCTAACTCGTGTTTCTGTTTGGTTCTTAAAGAAATTTCTCCAACATATAAATTTAATAATAAAATAGCACCACCAAGCAAAATTATGTCTATAATTCCATTAAGAAAACCTGCTTTTTGGATAACATAAGGAATTCCAAAAACTCCAGCTCCAATTACAGTTCCAACCATTAAGGCTATTGCCTTATACATCTCTTTTTTTACCACAATTTTAAATAATCTGTAGAAATATAAAAATGTTTTGTTAAAAAAACAGTTCAATTTATATAATTTTTTAATAACAATATTTTGATTAAAATGTCTGATTTAAATCATATTGAAAATGTTGTAACGGATTTTGGATTACTTGGAGAAGAGTGTCTAAAAATAAGAGCAATATGTGAAGACAGTGGTTATGGTTGGGAAAAAGCTACTGTTCAATATGAAATTCATGAAATTGCCAAAAATAATGAATTTGAGGTACAAGAATTCTTAGAAAAAAATAAAGAAATGAGATTGGAAGCTCTTGATATTAGAACTGGAAAAGAAGAATTAAAAGAAAAATTAAAAGAAGAAGCAATAAATGAACAATCTGATGATCTTGGCATCCGTGTTGGAAAATCTGATGCTGCTAGATATTATGATTTTGCTAAAAAAATCATTATAGAAGATCAGTACAGAGAGGCAGATGAATATCTTAAAACACATGAAGGAATTTCAGAATTTTTTAAAACACAATCTGAACGATCAAGAAGACTTTATTCTGATGAAAATTTTAGAACTATGGAAATTATGTTCTATTTTGGAATTGTTCTTCCAAAATTAAGAAAATATACTTTAAAAATGGTTGGAGATTCTTTTAAAAGATCAAGAAAAAAACAAAATGATATATAGAAAAGAAAGACAATTATGGTATAATCATCGTAGATCAAGATTTAATCCAGAAATGACAACCTATTTTTTTGTAATAGTTAATACAGAAGATGAAATAGGTAGAATAGAAGAAAGAATCTATGACAAATTTGTTTCTATTGCTGAAGAATTTGGAAAATTTAGTGGGGAAGTAGAAAGTACTGGTTTTAAATTTAAAGTTATTCCTTTTGATTCTCCATTAGCAATTCCTGATTCTGAAATAAAAAGAATATACCAAGGTAGAGATGGAAAAAGTAAAACACTAAAAGATAATAACCTCCATTTTAAAGAAGATAGAGATGGCTTAGAAAAATATGTTAATAATCAGCTTAATTACTCTTTATCTTTTTAAGAATAAGTTTAGTCACTTCTTTAGCGTCTGCCCTACCTTTTATTTTTCTAATAACTTGGCCAATTAAAAATTGTAAAGATTTTTCTTTTCCTTCTTTATAATCTTTTACTGCTTTTTTATTTTTTTGTAATATATTTGAGATTATTTTTTCTACTTCTTTTTCACTAATTTTCCCAAGACCTAATTTTTTAATTATTTTATCAATATCATTTGGTTTTTCAACTAATTCTCTTAAAACAAATTCTCCAGATCTTGGTGTTAACCTTTTATCTAAAATCCTTTTAAGTAAATCTTTTACTTGTCCTTCTTTTATTTTTGTATCTGCAAATCGTACTTTGTTGTAGTTTAAAACTTTTCTCAGACTAACAACCATCCAATTTTTTAAATATTTTTTATCAATTTCTTTATACAAGGATTCAAATAAATCTGCAGTAGCCTTTTCTTTTGTAATCGTGTAAGCTTCTTTTTCAATCAAAGAATATTCTTTCTTAAATCTTTCAAATCTTTGGAATGGTAATTCTGGAATATCAGCTTGGATTTTTTTAATAAAATTTTTATCAAACTCTAATATTGGAAGATCTGGTTCAAAAATATATCCATAATCTTCTTCTGATTCTTTTTCTCTAGATAAAAATGTGGTTCCACTTTCAGCGTCATAATGCATTGTTTGTTGTTCTATTTTTTCTCCTTTTTTCAATTTAATTTTTTGTCTCATTATTTCAAAATCAATAGCTTTCTCAATAGCCTTTGATCCTGAAAGATTCTTAATTTCTACCCTGTTATTATTAGAAATAGAAACGTTAACATCTGCTCTAATACTTGAGTTCTGTGGATTATATAATTCAAGATAATCTAGAATTGTTGTTAATTTTTGTAAAAACTCGACAACTTCTTCTGAATTTTCAAATTCAGGACCAGTAACAATTTCAACTAAAGGGGTACCAGACCTATTATAATCTATTAGACAATAATCTTCCTTATGTTGTAAACTTCCAGGATCTTCCTCTATTTGAACTCTCCATATTGGAATTTTCTTATCTTTTACATCCATAAATCCATTTATAGCCAAGGATTCACTTAATTGAGTTATCTGAAAATTTTTACACAAATCTGGATAAAAATAAGTTTTTCTAGAAAAAATAATTGTTTTTTGAATACTACAATTTAAAGCTAAAGCCAGTTTGGTTGCTTTATTAACAACACTTTTATTTAATTTTGGCTTAGAGCCAGGCATACCCAAACAAATTTCACATGTGCTTTCATTTGGTTTACTTGCTATTGTTGGACAACCGCAAAATAGTTTAGACTTAGTATTTAAGGGTACATGTATTTCTAAACCAATTTTAACTTTACTTTTTTTCATATGCGTCTCCCAACTTAATTAGCTTACCTTCTTCAAAATAATTTGCAATTAATTGCATTCCAACTGGCAATCCTTTTACTTCTCCAACAGGAATAGACATACTTGGTGCGCCAACTAAACTTGCTGGAATAGTTAAAAAATCCATTGAATATATTTCAGCAGGACTCAAATTTTTAATTTCAGAAAACTTAGGTGGCAATAATGGCATTGTGGGAGTTACTAAAACATCAAATTTCTTGAATAATTTCTTAAAATCGGAAATAATCTTATTTCTTAATTTTAATGCTTTAATATAATAATCATCTCTGTAGCCCACCATCCTAATAAAAGTTCCAAGTAATATTCTTCTTTTTTCTTCTTTTCCAAAATTCTCACTTCTTACATCTGAAAAATAAGAATCATAAAATCCTTCTATCTTTTTTTCCTTACCATATCTTAATCCACAATATTTAGCTAAATTGGTAGATGCCTCAGCCATAGCAAGAATATAATAAACTGGGACTACATATTTTAAAGATGGAAAACTTACTTCTTCTACTTTACAATTTAATTTTTTAAATTTTTTAATGGCAGTTAGTACACTGGATTTAACTTCTTTTTGGACATCATTTGAGAATGCTTCTTTAATTAATCCAATTTTCATTCCCTTTACATTAGAACCACAATATTTTGTGTAATTTTCAGCTTTATTTTGTGTGGTTTGATCTCTTTTGTCTTCTCCAGCCATAATACTTAATAAATATGCAGCATCTTTAACATTTTTTGTAATTGGTCCAATCCTATCAAATGAATTAGCATAATCAATTAATCCATATCTGGAGACTAGACCATAAGTTGGTGTTAAACCAACAACACCACAAAAAGCAGAAGGACAGTTAATAGAACCTCCTGTAGATTGTCCTAAACCATACTTTACATTTTTACTTAATTTAATAAATGCTGCAGTTCCTCCGCTGCTACCACCACAAACTCTTTCTTTATCAAAAGGATTTTTTGGAGTTTTATATGCGCAATTAGTAGAAAAAGAACCAAAACCAAAAGCATCTTGTACTGTTTTACCTAAAATAGAAAATCCTTTGCTTTTTAATTTTTCAATTACAGTAGCATCAAAAACAGGAATATAATTTTCTAAAATTTTAGAACCAGCAGTTGTTTTTATACCTTTAGTGCAGATATTATCTTTTATAACAATAGGTTTTCCTTTTTCTAAAGATTCATTTAATGTAATAAAAGTATTGTACTCTTTATCTATTTCTTTTGCTTCCTTAACTATCTTGTTCATTTTATTTTTGGACCTTTAAAAAAGCTCTTTTCTTTATTTTTTGTATTAGAAAATATTTCTTTTTCATTTAAGCATGGTTCTGTAATATCTTCTCTAAATTTATTTTTAACGCTTAATTCATTAATAATTTTATCTTCTACTTTAACTTTGTCTATCTTTGAGAATAATTTTAAAACACCCTTAAATTCCTGAATAAATTTATTTATCTCTTCTTTGCTAAGCTTAATTCTAGAAATTCTTCCAATCTTTTCTATTAATTCTTTATCAACCTTCATTTTGAACGTCTGGAGGAGGACTCGAACCTCCGACATCTTGGTTAACAGCCAAGTGTTCTACCTACTGAACTACCCAGACATAATAATTAAGATTATAAAAATTATACCTTATAAAGTTTACTTTTGGGTATAATAACCTATTTTTAATTATATCTAGATAAATTACAATTAATCTGATATAATCACTTTTTTAAATATTTTTTTAGATCACTATGTAACATTAAATCTAATTCTTCTAGTTGTTCTTTTTCTACTTTAGAAGGAGCATCCATTGTTAAATCCTTAGCATCTTGGCTTTTTGGAAATGCAATTACTTCCCTAATACTTTGTTCACCTAAAATAACCATTAAAGTCCTATCAAGTCCTGGTGCAATTCCACCATGTACTGGAACCCCATATCTAAAAGCATCCAACATATGAGAGAAATATTTTTTCTTTTTTTTATCAAACCCAATTAAATCAAATATTTTTTCTTGTACTTTTGGATCATGGATTCTGATAGAACCACCACCAACTTCAAAACCATTTAATACTAAATCATGCTGGTAAGATAAAGCTTTACGAGCATCTTTTTTATTCAAATATTTCAAATGCTCTTCTTTTGGCATTGTAAACATATGGTGTTTAGGAGCACAATGTCCCTTTTCTAATTTCTCTTCAAATAATGGAAAATCAACAACCCAACAAAATGCTAATTCATTTTCATTTTTTTTATTCTTTCTTAAATCTGGCTTATCTGTTCCATATTTTTTTATACAATCTTTATATTTTAATCTTGGAAATGGTGTTTTTGAAATTTTCTTTCCTGGAAATACTTTTTTAATTAATTCAATAAATAATTTTTCTGTTAATTTTAAAATATCTTCTTGTTCAACAAAAGACATTTCTAAATCTAATTGATAAAATTCTCCAGGACATCTATCTGCTCTTGCATCTTCATCCCTAAAACAAGGAGCTATTTGAAAATATTTTTCAAAACCAGCAACCATTAATAATTGTTTATATTGTTGTGGAGATTGTGGCAAAGCATAAAATTTTCCCTTATGAATTCTTGATGGAACTAAATAATCTCTTGCTCCTTCTGGAGTAGACTTTGTTAATATTGGGGTTGTTATTTCATAAAATCCTTTTTTATCTAAAAAATCACGAATAAATTTAATTGCTTTATGCCTTAATTCAATTTTTTCCTGCATCTCTGGTCTTCTTAAATCTAAATATCTATATTTCAACCTGGTTTCTTCTAATGACTCAATATTTTTATCTATCTCTAAGGGCAATGGATCTGCTTTTGTTAATACATTTAATTTAGCAACTTTAACTTCTACATCCCCTGTTTTCATATCTCTATTTACTAAATTTTTAGGTCTAGCTCCAACTTTTCCAGTTATTTGTATTACAGATTCTCTAGTTAAATCCTTTAAATTACTAGTAAATTTTTTATCAAGGAATAATTGTACAGTTCCAGATCTATCTCTTAAATCTATAAAACCAATCTTACCGTGGGTTCTTAAACTATCTACCCAACCACACAAAGTAACATTTTTATTTGCTTGTTTCTTTGTTAATTCTCCGCAATCAAAATTCTTTAACATTATATTAACCACTTACCATTTTTTTGCACAACTTTACCATCGGCTATTATCTGACCATTTTTCCTTAAATCTTTTACAATATCCCAGTGTAAGGCTGATTTATTTGGTTCTCCGCATTCTTTATATGCCATTCCAAATGCTAAGTGAATTGTTCCCCCAATCTTTTCATCAAATAATAAATCCTTAGTAAATTTTGTTATTTTTGGATTCATTCCAATACCTAGTTCTCCGATATATTTTGCTCCCTTATCAGTATTTAACATAGTTTTTAAAAACTTTTCATTTTTATCTGCTGTTGCTTTAATGCACTTTCCGTTCTTAAATTCAGCATAAATATTTTGTACTTCTGTTCCACATTCTATAGCAGGATAAGTAAATCTTATATGGCCGTTAACAGAATCTTTTTCTGGGGCACAAAAAATCTCTCCTCCAGGTAAGTTTTCTTCACCACAATCTGCTACAAAACTTTTTTTATAAACTTTTAATTTAATATCGGTATCCTCTCCAATAATTCTTATCTCTTTTGCTTCATTTAATTTATCTCTTAAATTTTTAAATCTTTTACCCAATTTTTTCCAATCTTGATTTACAGCACCATATACAAAAGTTTCATATTCTTCTAATGACATTTCAGCATCTTGTGCTAATGCGGAAGTAGGAAATCCTGTTGAAACTCTTCTTATTTTATCTTTTCTATTAACTATATAATCTGCAATAGGCTCTACAACCGTACTTCTCAAAGAAATTCTTTTAGGATCTACATTTGACAATTCTCTAGTATTTTTTGGACTACCAATGCCGATGTAAACTTGCATTCTTTTAACTTCATAAAAAGCTATTTCTGGAAACTTTTTTAATTGTTCTTGTGAAGCATTTTTATAATAAATATAACTAGTTCCAGGCAGATTTACTTTCAAAAAAGGATAAGCTCCTTTCTTAAGAGCTAACTTATAAATTTCCTTAAGTAAATCTTGAGCTTCTACTGAACCAGATATTGTTACATTTTCATTTTTCTTTATTCTTGTAGAATGATCTACTAGAATTTGAGCCATCTTTTTTATTCTTGGATCTACCATATTAAATCATAAAACGGAACTTCTTTATAAAATTATTTAATATACTTCTTTATAATCTCTGCTGCTTTCTTACCATCAATCTTTCCATGGTACTTTTTCATAACATCTCCCATTACAGCATTAAAAGATAATCCTTTATTCTTTTCAACAATTTTTTTAATA
>NZBH01000025.1 GCA_002687815.1 archaeon
ATTTATATCCAGGAAGGAAAGTTGGATGAAGCTAAGGAGTTATTGGAGAAATCTATTCAGAATTATCCTTATGATGATGAAGCTCAGCAGTTGCTTGATGGACTTTAGTTTATAAATCTTTATAAATTTTGAATTATAAGCATTAATATGATAATCTTTTTTACAATTCTTGCCTTAATCCTTGTAGGCTATTTAACAACTAAAACTTTTTTTAGTAAATCTAATCTTATTGAAACATTGAGTTATACTTTATTTTTTTCTGTTTTAATAGTTCCATTGATTGTAACAATTCTAAACTTTACTCTTGGTATAGATTATAAATTATCTTATATTTTATTCATAAGCATTATACTAATTATTGTTTATTGTGTAAGATTTAGAATAACAAAAGTTCCATTAAATCATTTCTTACCTAAAAAAGTTAAAAATAAGGGAATTGTAGTCTTACTTATATTATTTATAATTCTTACTTTTTCATATTTTTATTATAATAATTCTGTGTATTATTTATCTCTTGCATCATATACAGAAAAAGGTGAATCAAATTGTTTTTACATGTTAGCATTTGCCTTGCAGCAAGAATCAAAAGATTTGTTAGCTACAGATAATGTTTATGATATACTCTCTACACCTGGTAATAGTATTTTTACTGCTAGCTTCCATACATTACTTGGATCAAATAGTTTTAAATTTATGCACTTAATATTTCAATCATTAGCATTTTTATTTATATTTTTATTAGTAGATCATTTTACTGGAAAATATATTATCTCGATTATTACAGCATTATTTTCTATTTTTAATCCTTATATGTTATCTGTGGAAGTATTAGATAGAAATTTTTTAGTTTTAGTTATTGCGGTAATATTATTTTACACTTTATTTAAATATAAAGATAAAATAGTTTTACATGGTTTACTTCTTGGTGTAATTTCCGGACTTGGCTTAAGATTTTTGCCTTTAGTCTTTATAGTTCCAATTTTAATGTATTATTTTAGCCAACACAAGAAACTAAAAGATTATGCTATTTTTTTCTTACTAATTCTAGTATTATTTTCTTTTAATATACCTCATCTTAAATACCATGGTTTAAACAGTATGGGAGAAACAGAAAGCTGGCTTTCTCTTGCAACTATGGCTTTCACAAAATGGTTAAGAACTCCTTTCATACCCTATCCAAATGTTTTATATTATTCTACGAATATAATCAGATATTTTGGATTCTTTATTTTATCTATAATGATTCTGGGGTTATTTTATTTATATAAAAAATCTAAGATAAAATTATTAATTTTCTCATTAATTTTCATAATTCCATTTTTTACACTTTCAATACAGAGATATGTATTGGAATCAGCTAAAACTAGAATAATAATTATGAGCTTTTTAAGCCTATACATTCTTTTTGCTTATGGACTACTTTATTTATATAATAATTCTAAGAATAAAAAGAAGCTTTGTCTTAGCATTCTAAGTTTAATAGTTATAATTTTCTTGTTATCTGGTTTTGTTAGTCTAATTAAAAAATTTGATTTTATGCAAGATGAATCATTTTATGATAAAAAGCTTCTATATCAGAAGGAAACACCAGAATATTATCAATTTTTGAAAGAAAGATTTTCTGAAATAAGAATATTGCCTAGATATGATGTATTGGGGAATAAATTAAATCTGTTTAGAAAAAGAAATGAAGAAAAAGCAGTCATTTATAATATTTTAAAGAGGGATTCTTTGCAAGGCTATAAAACGAATGTTGTTGAAAATATAGGAAAAGAGTTGGATAGAAAGAAAAATGATTTTTTTAATACAGATAATTATGTAATCTTAAAAATTAATTTTGATAAGCTTGCAAGGAATCCTAATAATGCTGTATCTGTGTCTAATGAAGCTAACAATTTATTTGTTGATTTTCAAAATGAAGAACATTTATTGGATATTTATTACAAGGAACTTAGTGTTTCCTGGCAACAAAAGATTTTACCTTTGGTTGTCTTTCCAATGGTTTCAGATATGTATATGACTAATGAGATATATTTAGATCTTAATTCTTTTATTAGTTACGGGGTTGATGAATTTGGATTTGAAAAAGTAAATTCTATTAATTATTATTTCTACAAAGATTCTTATGATTATGCTGCTAATACTGGAATGACAGCCATTCCTTCTAAAGATAATGAATCTGAAATCTTAATTAGAATTCCTGTTGATTCAAAGATAGTAATTAGGAATTGGTTTGTAAATGGTGCCAATGCACAGCCTTTTAAGATTGATGGCTGGATCATAACATTAAAAGAGGGTGAACCTTTGGTAAAATTTTATTATAATGAGCCAGAAAGTTACATATAGAAAATGAAAATTTGGTTGTTAAACCCCCCTTATTCGGAACCAGTTATAAGAGAAGGACGATGCGAACAAAAAGCTAATTTGTTTCATACAAGTTATCCTCCCTTAACACTAGCTTATTTGGGATCTATTCTTAAACAGAAATTTGATGTAAAAATAATTGACTGTATAGCTTATGATATTAACGTAAAAAAATTGGGTGAGATGTGTAGAAAAGAAAAACCTGGTAAAATTTTTTTGAGTGTTTCTACGCCCACAATAGATTATGATCTAAAAGTTATAAATTACTTAAATAAGATTAATAATTCAGAGTTTATTATATTTGGATTTCATGCTACTTATTTCTCAAAAGAACTTTCTAAATATAAATACATTAAAGTGATTAAAGGTGAACCTGAAAAATATGCTGCTGAATTAATTGATAAAAAATACAACTTTAATAATTTACCTTTTCCTAGTTGGGATTTAATTGATATCTCAAAGTACAAAATGCCTTTGATAAATGAGAATTTTGTATTGGTTAAACCCCAAAAAGGGTGTCCTTACTCTTGTACATTTTGTGTAACTCCTTCTTACTCTAATGGAAAAGTTGATTTAAGAAATGTTGATTCAGTTCTAAATGAGTTAAGGTACATAAAAAAGTTAGGGATTAATAATGTTATATTCTTTGCCGATACTTTTACAGTAAACAAAGAATGGGTAAAAAAATTGTGTGAGGGCATTATTAAAGAGAACTTAAAAATAAGATGGGTATGCAATAGCAGAGTAGACACAGTTGATTATAAAACTTTAAGAATTATGAAGCAGGCAGGACTTTGGTTAATTTCTTTTGGTATAGAATCTGGGGATCAAAAAATATTAGATAATTGTAAAAAACAAATAAAGTTATCTGAACTTGAAATAATTAACAAAGCAAACTCTTTGGGATTACTTACTTTTGGTCATTTCATTTTTGGACTACCTGGTGAGACTAAAGAAACTATAAAGAAAACAATTGATTTATCAAAGTCTCTTAATTTAGATTTTTCTGCATTTTATATTGCAACACCATTTCCTGGATCTGAATTGTATGAACAAGTTAAAGATAATGTTAAAACAGAAGACTGGAGCAAATTTGAGTATTCAACACAAGTGTTAAGTGGAGCAATAAATTTTGAAGCATGGCAAAATAAAGCATACAAAGAATTCTACTTAAATAACAAAATTAGAAGATTGAGTAAAATAATTAAAATTGTTGGCTTGAAAAATATGTTAAATATATTATCTGTATCAATGAAAACCTATTTTGGAATAATTAAGAAATAAATCTAGGTTTATTAAAACTATTTTTAATTATGCATCTTTTATATTGATAAATGTTTTATAAGGGCAATTGTTGTCATTTTTGTGTAATTATTAAAATGATGAAAAAAACTTGGTTAATGGTATTTTTTCCAATTGCAATCTCATTAATATTCTTAGGTGTCCTTGGTATAGTATTAGATTCTCAAGAGAATCAAGAAGAGGTTAAAGCAGAAAAACTATATTGGTTTATCCCAGATGGTATGAGGGCAGAACCAGATTTGTTTAATATTTTTGAATGGGCAGAAAAAGGTAAATTGCCAAATATAAAGAAGATGATGGATAATGGGGCTTATGGTTTTATGGTCCCGGTCTATCCTTCTCATACTCCTGTTAATTTTGCAACATTGGTAACAGGAACTTATCCAGAAACACATGGTGTAGCAGATGGACCTATGCATGTTGAAGGAAGACCACTTGATAAAGTAGCTGTAGGTGGTTTTAGATCAGCAGCAAGAAAAATACCAGCAATATGGTCTACCTTAGAAGAAGCAGGTAAAAAAGTTTTCTTATTAGCAATGCCTGGTTCAACCCCTCCTGAAATAGATACTGGAATGGTTGTAAGAGGAAGATGGGGTGGATGGGGTGCTGATTTCCATGCAATAAATTTTGAATCTAAAGAAGATATGTCCCAAAGGAAAAAACAAGGCAGAGGATCAAGACTATTTTATTTTGGACCACAATTAACTCAATATTTAGATCAGAAAGTTCCAGAAGGATGGGAGAATGTTCCAGAATCATTTAGTCCTGCATTAGAATCTGAAATGACCACTTGGGGAGCTACAGTCTACGCATATGTATATGATAGTACTGATGATGATAAAGTAAATTATGATAAGATTATATTTTCAAAAGATAAAAAAGATATATTATCTGATTTGGAACAAAGTGAATGGGGTGATTGGCACGATATTACATTAAAGTGGCAAGAAAAAGAAGTTAAATCAAATGTAATATTCCACATTATAATCTTAGATGATAATGGATTTTTTAGAGTAAGATTTTTCTTTAATAATATAAATGAATATATAACTCAACCATCAACATTAGCAGATGAGCTAACTAAAGGTGTTGGGCCAATGGTAGATTTTGTAGATAATTTCCCACCACAATTAGTTTATTATGATGAAGATAAAAGTACATTCTTGGATGAGATGAAATTATCTCTTAATTGGCATACTGAATCAATACCATTTATAATGAAAGAATATCAACCAGATGTTGTAATACATGATGCTTATAGTCCTAATCAAATGTTGACTAGCAGATGGTGGCTAGGTTATGTAGATCCTACAAGTAAAAGATATAATGATGTAACTGAAGAAGAAAGAGAACAGTTATGGGAAGAAGTAGAAAGCATGTACTTACAATTAGATAATATAATTGGTGAGATTTTGGAAAATACTGATGAAAGTACAGTAGTAGTTTTAAGTTCTGATCATGGAGCTGCTGTTTTAAATAAATGGGTTAGAGTTAACAATTTGTTAGCTAAAAATGGTCTTCTAAAATTTACAATAAATGAAGAAACTGGAGAACCAATAATTGATTGGGAAAATTCAAAAGCAATCTACCTAAAGATGGATAATATTTATGTGCATCCAGATGGTTTGGCTGGTGACTGGACAAGAGGATCTGGAACAGAATATGAAACACTAAGGGATCAAGTTACAGAAATATTATTAAATTTAGAAGATGGTGGAGTAAAACCAGTAGCTACCGTAACTAAATGGGAAGATGCAGGAGATTTCTTAGACTTACCAGCAGATAGGGTTGGAGATTTAGTAATAGCTAATGAAGCTGGCTATGGGTGGAATGAAGAAATGACAGAAGATCTAGAAATATTTTCAACACCTCTTAAGACAGGATATAAACAAGCTATACATCCAAAAGAAACTAAGAGTATGTGGACACCATTCATAATAATGGGACCAGGTGTTAAAAAAGGTTATAAAATAGAAGATCCACAAAAATTTGTTGATCAATATCCTACAATAATGACTCTTTTAGGGGTACCAATACCAGAAGTTGTAGAAGGTAAACCTTTAGAAGAGATCTTTGAGAAATAATTTTTAGAATTCGCCTAATTTCTTTTGTTTTTTTCCACTTACTAATTTTTTATAAGTAGACCAAGTTTTTCTGAATATTTCTGGATGTTTTTCAAAATTTTCTTTTATAAATTTTTGAGTTGTTTCGTTAGATGTATAACCTGGACCACAATTTCCATATTTCTTTTTTATTATTTCAATTTCTCTGTCTCTAGTAACTTTTGCTAATATAGAAGCTGCTGCTACAATTGGATATTTTTCTGCTTTATGCTCTACTATCAATTCTATATCTTTATTTTTAAGAAGTTCATAAATATAGTTTTTATAAGCATTTAAATTTGGAGAGGGGGAGTCTATTATTGCCTTATCTGGGTTTAAAGAGTTTATTATTTCAGCTGTTTTATGTGCTTCTAACCAGTTTAAATTTAAAGAATCTGATGATAAAGCTTCATCTATTTCTTTTGGTAGAATTTTGATAATTTTATGTTTTTTAATAGATAATTTTATTTTTTCAAATAATTCTTCTCTTTTTTTTGGAGTTAATAGCTTAGAATCTCTTGCACCTAAAGCTTCTAATTTTGGTATGTTTGACTCTTCTATTAAGGCTCCTGCTATTACTAGTGGGCCAATTATAGGGCCTCTACCAGCTTCATCAATACCTAATATCATTTTATGATTTTTTTAGAAGAATTGTCCTTTTTAATATTTTTTATTTTAATTTAGGTACTGGACAAATGACAACCACGCGTAGCACTTATAAATGTAAAAATATTTTTAATTTTATGAAACAAAAAAAGAAGAAATTAAAGGAAAAGAGCATCTCAATACCAATAGAAATAACAGAAGATTTAGCTTATTTATGTGGTGTTTTGGCTGGTGATGGAAACATAAATTTTAGACAAGAGAAATATGAATATTCATTAAAATGTGTTGGTAATCCACAAAATGAGAAATCTTTTTATTTTAATATAGTAGGTCCAAAATTTAAAAAAGTATTTGGATTTACTCCAAATATAAGATATTTCGATTCTCAAACTACTTTTGGATTTGTTGTTTTTTCTAAAAAGGTGGTTAATTATTTAACCCAATTTGTTGGATTACCTTTAGGAAAAAAATATGACAAATTGAAGATTCCAAAAATTTTTTTAGGTGATCAAAAATTATTAATAAGTTTTATCAGGGGTGTATTTGATACAGATGGATGTATGTGTTTTAAAAAAAGATATCGCAATTATCCTTATTATCCTGTCATTTCTTTTTCATCAAAAAGTAAAAGTTTTACTAAAGAGATTGCTAATATTTTAAAAAAATTAAACTTTAAACTTGTGGAACTCTACGACTATCAAATGAAAGATGAACGCGTTAAAAAGGGATTAACAATAATAAATAGGCTAGAGTTAAATGGAGAAAATAATTTATGTCTTTGGATGAAGAAAATCGGTTTCTTTAATCTAAAAAATTTAGATAAGATAAAAAAATATGGAAAAAGTAAAATGATAGCGGGAGGAAGATTTGAACTTCCGACCTATACCCGAAAAAATTCTTTGGGTGTCTCAAGACAGTTTATGAGCCCTATCCGCAAGCTTTAACTTTGCTTGTAACGGACACTCCTGACTGTCCCATCCCGCTGGTACTAGTTACAAAAAGAGCATTTTTAAAACTTTCTACGAGGAGATAATATTTAAATATCTAGTGAATAATAAAATTAAAGGAAATAAAATGTCTGGACCTGGAATTGGAAAACATAAGATAAAAATAAATGCATATGTGCATGAAAAAGGCAAGAGTTCAGCCCGTGTAACCCATTTAGATTTAGAATCTGAAGAACTTTCTAAAATAGTAAAACCTGGTGAAATAACGTTTATAAAGGGAAAACAAGGTGGTTTGTTTATAGCATTAAAAAAAGATATGATTAAAAGGGCTGAAAAGTTAATTAAAAAGTAGGGCCTATGGTGTAGCCTGGATAGCACAGATGGCTTCGGTTTTATAAGAAGGCACCATCAGACAGGGGTTCGAATCCTCTTAGGCCCATCACAAAATTTATATAAAATAAAAAGAAGATGATTTTACATGGTTAAAAAAGATATAAAACAAGCAAATGAACTTATGGTTGGAAAATCAAGATTTTCTGAATGGTATTCTCAAATTCTTTTAGCTGCTGACATAATTGATAAACGTTATAGTGTAAAAGGTGGGAATGTTTGGCTTAATTATGGTTATGGTGTTATGCTTAATATTAAAAAATATTGGGATGAACTATTTCATGCTGAAGGAATAAAAGAAATGTACTTTCCATTGTTAGTTCCTATAAGTTATTGTGAAAAAAATGAAAAATGGTGGAAAGGATTTAAGAATCAAGCTTTTTGGGTTAGAGGTGGAGCTGAGAAAGAAGAATATATTCTACGTCCAACTGGAGAGCCTGCAATGTATCCTATGTTTAAAACATGGATAAGGACCTTTGGAGATTTGCCTTTAAAAATATATGAAACTGTATCTTCTTTTAGGTATGAGACAAAACAAACTAGGCCACTAATTAGAGATAGAGAAATAACTGTTTGGCATGAAATCCATACAGCACACTCAACACAAGAAGAAGCTGAAAAAGAAGCATTGAACCATAAAAAAATGTATGATAAAATATGGGAAAAGTGTGCATTATCTCCTTTAGTTGTAAGAAAACCACTTTTTGAATGTTTTCCTGGAGCTATTGGCTCTTTTGAATATTACAATTTAATGCCAAATGGTAAGGTTATGGAAAATGGCTCTATAAATAATTTAGGACAAGCTTATGCTAAGAAATTTGGTATAAAATTTAAGAATAATACTGGCAAAGAAGACTTTGCTTGGATGATTTGTACTGGTAATGGTGCTAGACTATTAGCTGCTGTAATTTCTGTACATGGTGATGATAATGGTTTAATATTACCCCCAGAAATTGCTCCAATACAAGTTGTTATAATTCCAATTTTTAATAAAAAAAATAAAAATAAAATATTCAAGAAAGTTGATAGTATAAAAAAAGAATTAGAGAAATTAGGTATAAGAGTTCAGACAGATTTAAGGGATGAAAGTGCAGGAAAGAAATTCTATGATTGGGAGATAAAAGGAGTTCCATTAAGGATTGAAATTGGTCCTAGAGATATGGTTAAAAAATCTGTAATGCTAGTAAGAAGGGATAACAAAGTAAAAAAAATAATGAAAGAAACACAGTTAAAACAAATTGTTAAGATTTTAGATAATGTTCAAAAAAATCTCTTAGAAAATAGCAACAAAGAATTAAGATCATCAATTACTAAAGTGGATAATTTAAAAAAACTTGAAACAGTTTTAAAAAAGAATAAGATGGGAAAAGTATTCTGGTGTGGGTCTGAAAGTTGTTGGGATAAAATTAAGGCAATAGAAGAAGGTGTTGAACTTTTTGGTACCGATTTAAAATCAGTTAAGGGTAAATGTGTTGTTTGTGGTAAGGATAGTGAAGAATTTGGTTATGTGGCTAACACTTATTAGAATACTCTAAAAAGTTTTGCTAAAGACATTTTTATTTTCCCATACCAAGGCATGTTTGTAATTTCTACATTAAATTTTTTTCTTACATTTCTACTATCATAAAAGATATCAAGAATTACTTCTCCATTTGGATCTAAATCTTTTCCTTTAAATGGTAGGATGAACATTTTACTTCCTTTAAAATTTTCAAGGTTATATTTTTTAAATGGATAAACTGTAATTAAAAAATTCTTTATTTCCTCGTCGGAATATAAATAAAAAGTTAAATTTCCTTCTTGATTATATTCCAAAGTTTTTGGATAATCTATGTCAGTTATTTTAATACCTTCACTTTCTAACATTAACTGCTCTAAATAAACCTTCTTAGTCTCATCTTTATATTTTGCTTCTATAACAATTTCATCTTCTAAATAATCAATCAAATTTAAATTAAAATTAATCTTCATTTCTCCATACTTTAATAAGTCTACAATTCTACAATCATTTTCTAAACACACATTTATTCTTTCAAAATTAGTAGAACCTTCATTTTTTAAGCTACAATCTACTTTGGCTGTTTCATATTTGTAATAATCTGTTTTATCTAATATGCAATTAAAATCAAAATCTGTTTTTTCTTCTTTTTTGATTAATTCATTTAATCTTTCTTCAATTTCATTTAAAGAGTATACTTTTTCTTTTTCAGAAAAAGTTATTCTATCAGAATCAACAGCACCAAAGATACTTTTAACTTCAGCTATAGATTTGTAAGTATAACCTTTTTCTAAATTTATTGGGGATGTTATAATCCAGAAAACTTTTTTTTCTTCATTTGGTTTTAGCAAGATTCTCTTTGTATTTTCTCCTATTAATAATGGAGCTTTAGTAAAATAAAGAACAGTTGGAATATAATAAGGATTTAAATTTTTAAGAGTGACTTCTACTAAACTGAAACTACCAAAACCAACATCATCTTTTAAAACTTCAACATCTAATGATATTTTTGGTTTAAGTTTTCCATTTTTTTCAATTAAAGTTGTTTCTATTACAGTATCTTTTGCTGTAATGTCTGCTCCTGAAGATTTCCAACTGTATTTAACAGAAGGTTCTCCAGAATCTAAAGAATCTTTTAGTTTTATATGGGAAGCATCTATCCATCCATATTGGCCGAAAGTAACATCAAATGGTACCCAGCCATAATCAGGAAAATAAACTTCTGCCCACCCATGATTTCCCCATTTATCTTCTACATTAGAATAAACAACTCCAAAAACAAATCTAGATGGAATACCAAGCGTTCTTAAAAAGGATATAAACAAATTTGTAATTTCATCACATACTCCTCTTTTATTTTCAAATACCCATGTACTTTTCTTGTCTGCCTTTACAGTTAATGTGCTTAAATCGTATTTTACATTTGCTTTTACCCACTCTGCTAGTTTATAAGTTACAAAATATAAATCTGTTTCACCTTTAGTTATTTCTTTAGCTTGAGCTCTTATTTGTTCATTAAAATCTATATGCTCTGTTTCTGCTGTATACACTAGATTTTCTTTACTTAGAATAGGAAAATTTACTTTATTTGATATTGCTTTTAAATCATTTCTAGAGGTAACTTTTGCACTTACTCCAAACTTTAATGTTTTTTCTTCTAAATCCCTCCATTTATAATATAAGGAATTATCTTTTTTTATAACATCTGTCTCTGGTTCAGAAATTATTACTAGATTATTTACATTTTGTAATGATATTACTTCTCTTGGATATAAACTTAAATCAACTTCAACATAATCTACTCTTGTAGGATAATCAATATTCAAACTAGAAACTAAAGAGAAATCCATTTCTACACTTTCATATCCGCTATATTTTTCAGCATAAGCAAATGGTATTAATAATAAAAGAAATATGAGTATTATTTTTTTGATTTCTCCATCACCTCTATATATTCTTCAACCTTTTTATTTAATTTATTTTCTATTTTTGGGATCTTTGTAAAAGAACCAATAAGATTTCTTTTGCTTTTAATTATTTCATCTTCTAAAACTTTTGCATAACTAGAATTGAATAATTTGATAATAGGGAATTTTGTAATAGCATTTGCTCCTGCTTTTAATAATAAATTAATTTCTTCCACTCTATTAACCCAGGTTCCTGTAATAATTTTTAACTTAGGGAATTTTATTCTTGTTTTTGCAATCCACTTGGCATAATAGAATTTATTTGGTCCTTTATTAAAAATTGTTTCTTTATGTGGATTTAAAGCATAAAAGGTTATTTGATCTATTTTATGTTCTTCAATAAAATTATTTAATTTGTTAATATCTTTTTCAGTTTCTCCAAGACCAATTATTATTGTTATTCCTTTTTTCAAATCACTAGCATAACTGAACATATCTAAGATTTGCTCTATTTTTTTACTTGGACAAACTTCTTTTCTTATATCTTCGTTAATAGTTTCTATTGCACCATAAACTCCTTTAATGTAAGGCTTTAGTTTAAGTATTGCTTCTTTGTCTAAGGCACCTACATTTAACCATATTTTCTCTTTGTATATTCTCTTAACATTTTTAACTATATTCACTAATTTTTTGATGTCAAAACCATATCCACTAGACAAGAATTCAACTTTCCACCCCATTTTTTTACATAAAAATACTTCTGCTAAAATAGAATTTAAACTTCTTTTAGCTAATTTTGGATTATTAATTTTATTTTTTTGAGTTGACATATAACAGAATTTGCAATCCCCTAAAGAACAATACCAAGATAAGAATATTGCTCTTTCAAACCAAACTTTGTTATCAAAATTATTTAAATAAATTTTGCTTGCATCTTCAAGAACATTCATTTTATTTGTTTC
>NZBH01000026.1 GCA_002687815.1 archaeon
AGCATCGTCATTACCTGCTGTAAGAGTAAATCCTTGAAATTGATATGTAGTTATATTTGTATAATCGTTTGCTAATGTAACTGCAGAGTCTGTAATATTACTATTAAGAAATTTAGCATTATCTTTATCACATACTACTATGAAAGGATCTGGAGAATAATTTATAGCATCAGTTATAGTTCTAATAACTGCTGCATGAGTGTTTGTAACTATAGTAAGAGCTATAACATCTGTAGCATTATCATTTCCTGTTGTTCCTATAGGAGTAAAATATAAATTTAATGTAGTAGTTCCTACAGGATCAAATCCTTTAAATGAAGTAGTTGGATAACATGCTAATTCTTCTGAAGCATTACCACCGCTTCCTATTGTAAAATATAAAAATTTCTTCATTATTGTTTTCTTTGATTACGTTCATAGAATCTTAAAGCATCGTCTATTGTTAAATGTCTGTCTACATGTTTCCAGAAAGGTACTACATTTTTAATATCTTTTCTTATCTTAGGTTTACCTTTCATATGTCCTTGTTTATATCTTTCCCATTCCCCATAATATATATCTGCTCCTAACTGATCAAGTAAATTAGTCATTCTTTCTATTAATGTAAGAGATGCAGCTGGAGATTTTAAAAGCTTCCAGGTTTCTGCAGGAGAATGATAAGCAGCAAGTTCAGTAGACAGTCTTAAGAAAAAGAAAGCTAATAAATAATCATCTATTGCGTCTTCTTCAGACTCTTCGTCTCCTCTATTTCTAAATACAGTACCTAAATAACTAGCCATAATCAAAAAAGCCATTTGAGTAATACTATTCTTTATATTAGATTTTTGATGAGGTGTTAGCTTAGTCCAATCTTGAGTTAATAATTCAAACTTTAATTCTTTTATAGCATTATATAAATTAGGAAAGAATCCAAGAAATGTATAAGCTAATGTAGATCTATACATACCTTCTTCTTCAACTCCTGTTATATGTCTAAAACCTTTTTTCTGCCATCTTCTAAACATTCCAATTACCCAGAATTTTTTAAGTAAGGCAATAGAAGTTCCTGATAAAGTAGTTTGAAAAGGTTTTTTATTGTTTCTACTATATGAACCATGAAGTTTTTCATTTAAATCTTGCATTTTTAAAGAATGATGAAATTTAAATTTTCGATCCTCTGGAGGCATTTTAGGATTCCATGTAGTGCCTTCTACTCTAGGGTCTAAAACTAATCTATGTTGTCCATCTACAAACTTAACTTTATATGCTTCATCAACTGTCATAGATCCTCTTCTTTTATTACCTTCTTTATCAATTCCCCAATAAGATATATACTTACCATGCTTATCTACAACTTTAATTCTATTTAAATAAGCATACATTGGCTTGGCATGATTTGCAAATTCTACTGCTTGAGTCATAAAATAAGGTAATCCATTGGTTAACATAAGAGCTCTATTAGCTAAATTATAGTCAGGATTAAGTTGCTCATGGAATCTATTATCAGCTGAAAATTCTCTCATTAATAAAGCAGTTTTAGATTTAGCTCTTTTAACTCCCGCATCTTTCAAAATAAATGGCATATCTGCATTAAATTTAACAGTAGCCATCGTCCAGTCTGTTGGTGTGTAAAATTCTCCACCTACTGCATCTGATATACTTAATGTAACTCCTAATATCCAGTTAGCTGAAGCAGATAACCAATTAAATCCTAAAGCTACTAAAGAATAATATTGATTAACATATTTTTGCCAAAATTTATTTAAAGATAACTCAGACATTGTATCAATTATAAATCTATCGCCTCTCATTAAATCTATATCAACTCCTTTTCCAATTAAAAAAGTCTTCATTTCTTTTAATTCTTCTCCATAAAAGAACTGATTATAAAACTTAAGCATAGCTTCATAATTACCACTTTCTATTCCAGGCCTCATAGCGGGGACCGCTTTCTTTTTTCTAAAAAACTGCATAACTTGAGAAATACCACTATCAGATCTTTGTATTTCACGTTTTTGTCCTGTAAGTAATCCTAATTGAACTTCAGGCATTATTCTCATTTTAGCATAAAAATTTGAAGCATTCCAGTATCTACCTAAAATCATTTTATTTAAATCATATGATTGTTCTTCTGGTCTAAGCTTTTCAGTAAAATGTAATGGAACTACTTTAACAGGATTTCTTCTTACATCTACTTTTAATACTTTTTGAATAGTAAGTTTCTCACCTACCTTATATTTATCTTCTAATGACCCTATCTCACCTATTTCAGTATCCATATTAGTTCTAAATACTGATTCCCATATTAAACCTTTTATTATTTTAGGCCATTCTCTCATATCATGTATTCTAAGTCTTTCAAATACTTTACTTCTTAATCCAGGGATTCTATTTCCTAATCTTGATTTTTTAGGTGATTTTTTATCTGTTTTTTGATGAATATCCATCACCCAATCATAATAAGCTACTATTGGATGATCAGCTTTTTCAGCTCTTAATTTCTCTAATTGGGCCCATTGAGGATTTTTATATGTCTCATTAGGTGTCCAAATTACTCTTTTCTTTCCTAATTCTGATACTACCTCTGTTCTAATCGAATTCTTATTATGCCATTCATTAATTGTTCTAGTTCTTTCCGCTGGTTCTAATCTATGTACATCATATTCTAATTGTTTGAAATCTTCTTCCCATGTACTAAGATATTCGTCTACAAGAAATTGTGTAAGCTTTCCTTTTTTATCTTGTTCGAGTATATAACTATAAAACTTTTTTCCATTTCCTTCTGTAGTTAAACTAAGTATATCAAATACTTCTTTTTTATATGCATTAAAGAGCTTATCTCCTTCATCATATACCTGCCAATAATCTCTTTCTACTTTATCTTCAACATCTCTAAGACGTGTATAATAAAGTTGTAAAAGCTCATCAGGTGAATCTTTTGCTGTTTTTAGCCATACATCTATTATATCAAGATCATAGTCCCAAGTTAATAACCATTCTTTAACTTGTTTAACTGCTTCTCTATGTATTTGTGCGTCTCTAGTTTTTAATTGTTCGCTCACCCACATACTCATTTGGTCCTTAGCTGTTTTACCTGTATTCTCTGGATTATTTTTCTTCCAAGCAGCTTCTAAAGCCTCTCTATGTTTTTTTACTATACGTTTATTGTAAGGAGCTAATAAATTTGCATATAAATGATGACCCTGTTGTTTATAGTATTTCATTACATAGTCTCTATTCTTATTTACTTCTGTAACGCTTTTTTGAAGACTTTGTAATTTATCATCTTCTAATTTTAAAGGATTATCTTCACCTAATAACTTCTGTACTTCCTTAATATCTATATATCTATCTATATAGTTTCTAAATTTGTCTAAATCTGAAAGAGTTATCATATCTTTTACAGAAGCTGTCCCGCTTTCAGCTGCTTTCTTTTTAGCTTTAACCATATTTTTAACATCAGTAGTATCTTTTAGTGCTCTATTTACATATTCGTAAACACCCATAACTGGTTGTACATTAATCCAATTACGTATAGTACTCATAAACTTATCTAAGTCTTTCTCTTCTGCTTTTAATTGTTTAGGATCTAAAACATTTCTACTTAAATTTACAATTGAGATTTCTAAAGTTTCTATAATACGATCAAGAGTTTTTTTAGAAACATTAACTGCATCTAATAAAACTGAAGTAGTTCCTTCAAGTGTATATTGTTGACTTGCTAAATATTCATCAATCAATTCTAATGCTATCTTAAGTGTAGGCTCATTAGTAGTTTGATTTAATAAACCCTTTTGTATTGCTTCTTCTACATGTGCTTCATTTTTCCAAGAAAATGTTTTATCTGTAGCTAAGTTTAACTTTTTAGCCATAAATTTACTAAAGAAAGTTATACCTTGTCCAAACTGTTGTGGAAATATTAATTCATAATATTCCACAGCTAAAGCTTCATTACCTAATTCTCTATAATGCTTTTCTAATTCTGGCAATAATGTACTATCTACTTTTTTGCCTTTAAGATTTGTTATTACTGTTTTACAGCCCATTTTTTTATTATTTACATTCTCGCATAGGTTTGAAACGAGGCATTTTACCTTCTCTTCTAACTATCCCTTTTCTAAATCCATATAAATCAAGTAGTTTTTGTATATATGCCTGATCTTGATTATTAGCACTAGCCCATTGTTCATAAACCACACCTAAATTATCTGATACATTATTTAATACGATATCTATATCTGTTTCTACTTCAGAAAGAGCATCCATAACAGCATTATCTGATGTTTTATAAGCTGTATTTATCATATCCATAGCTTTCATAGTAGCAACTTTAAGATCTGATAATTTTAAATAAGAATTAAAGTCAACAATAGCCTCATAAAAAATAGACATGTCATTAATAAAATTATTTATATCAGTACTTAAATCAACAGGTTTTTTCATAACTATAGGAACTTTTATAGATGTAATTTTATCTACTCTAGGATCATATGGTGTTTGTTGTTTTTCCATAGCTTCAAATATATCTAATTGTATACCTGTTCTTCGATATTGATTAGCTTTTTCTGCCTGAATATAAGCTGTTGGATCTATTTGAACTACTGCTTGAACAGTTTGAGCAAATGTTTGATTTTTTAAATAAAGTACACGTGCTCCATCAAAATAACTATTATTTATATCTCTAAGTGCTAACTGTGATTTACCTAAATCATATTTTAATCCATAAAAAGATCCTTTATAATATCTAAGATTTTTATCTTTTGTAGCTCTTTCAAGATATTTTTTTGCATCTGTTCTCACACTTATTTTAGTAGGTAAACTATAAAATATAAATCTAGAATCTTTATTAGTATTCACATCTGGCATAGTTGTTTCCCACATTTGATAATCATATATATCTTTAGACCTAGCTAAATTCATTTTAGCTTCCCATGTATCTACCCAATGAACAAAACTTTTAAATGGTATAGTTCTGAATGGAGTAGTTTGGAAAAAGAAATCTATTAAGATCAGATTATCTCTTTCGTCAGAAGTTAACTGATCCAATCTTTGAGTAAAATCTCCTTTTAATTCTGCAAATTTATTATGTAAAGCTTCATCTTTTGTAATTGTTAAATTATAAACTGTATCACCTGATGTACCTACAAATTTATTAAAAGTTCTTAATTCAGGTATAATTTTTTGGATTTTATTTATAAAACTTTCCATACCTTGTTTTTTCCATACTTTATGATTTATTTTAAAATCAAAATCATGAAGAGTTTCATTATCTGATCTAAATAGCATACCTTGTTTTCTAAGAGCTAGTGATCCTGTTAAAGAAGCACCAAATTCACTCATTATACTTATAAGAGTTGCGGCTTCAGGATAATTCTTTATTGTCTTTTCATAATTTACTAACTTATATTCTGTCTCATGTGGTTTATCATATATATCAGTATATTTACCCATATTACCTGCTAATACTTCTTGTGCAATTCTATCTGATAGTATATCAAGTGGTACAGGATTTTTAATAGCTTTAAAGATACTAAGTATCCAATCTATTAAATCCATAGCTCTATTCATTAACCAATCTTTTACACTAATTTTACGATCTTCATTTCTAGCTACAATTGCTTCTCCTATTAATCTACCTATAGCTTCAAATTTTATTTTTAATGTATCAGGTGTCCCATCTTTCTTTTGATAGTTCTTTAATCTTTTATAATCATTGAATATCTCATTATATTTATCCCAAGTTTCTATTTTGGAAGCTATATCTTGAACTACACGATTTCTAGGTCCTGCTAATATTGTAAAGAAATGACCAAACTCTTCAGGTATTACAATTCTGTCTCTATCTTGTGGGTTTTGTACATAATGTAATGTTTTATGTAGTATATCTGCTACTCCTAAAGCATTTGTACCATATTTTTCTTTTATAGCTCTTAAAGTTGTAGGCGCACTTTTAACTTTATATTTCTTTAACTCACTAAGTAAAAACTTATCTAGTTTTTCATCTGCTGCTTTATCAAGTACATTAGCTTTTTGAAGATAGTCTGCATTAGCCTGTAGTGCTTCATATACCAACGATTGTGCTATAAATGGCAGTTTTTTTCCTACAAATAAATCTTCTCTATCAACT
>NZBH01000027.1 GCA_002687815.1 archaeon
ATTTTTTTACAGAATCTTTTTTTGAAGAAACATATTAATGATAAAACAAAATTAAAATCTCTAGTATAAATTATCTCTTTTTTTGTAAAAAGAAGATATATAAAACAAGAGATAGCAAAAGTAAAGTTTTGAATATAGTATCTCAAGACTAAAAACTTTTTAGAATATGTTTTCTTATTAAAAAACCATAAAAGGTCTAGTGTTGGTAATTTTATGAATTTAAATCTTTTTTTTAGATTATAATACTTCCATATATTTTCATCTGGAAGTTCTTTCATTTTTTTCATTTTTGGAATTATTAGAGTAAGATCTACTCCTTTTTTTGCTAAAGCTTCACAAGTTTTTATAACCTGTACAGAATTTGCTTGAAAACCTGGAATTCTAGCATTATGGATATATGTTAATCTCATGATTGTAACCAGCTACATACATTTTTTAAAGTTTATTATTCGGTTTAGAAAAGATATATTTAGGCTATTTTTCTTAAATAACCTCTTGGATTGAATGTTAAATAAAATTTTTCTTGATTTCTATCAATAACAAAATTTTTATTTTCTTTTAAGAATTCGTTAACAGCTTCCATTGGACCTGGACCAAATTCTGGATCTACTGGATTACCATTTATATTTGTATCTTCTACAACAATATAATTTTCTTTAGTAACAAGCTTACCATAGATTTTTAACTCTTCAAGAACATGTTTCATGTTGTGATCTGAATCAAGAATAACCATCACTCTATCTTCTGGGTTTATTAACTCTTTTACTTTTTCTATAACTTTTTCTGATGTGGATGAACCAAGTAAATATTTTATTCTTTCGTGTTGTGGTCTATCTTTCATATCTTCAATGTCTATTGTTATAATTTTTCCTTTATTTATTAAGTCGCACATTGAAGCTAAAAATAAAGCGCTTCCACCATTTGCTGTTCCACATTCAACTATAACATCTGGTTTTAATTTGTAGATAATTTCCTGGTATATCCAAAGATCTAAGGGGCATTTCTTAGTCAAAACACCATTCCAGCGGGTATTACTCCAATTTCCACCAAATATTTGAGAATCATAATAAAGTTTATGAAATCTGTCCACAACACTTTTTTCTGATTTTGGTGAAATATAAATTCTATGATAAATAAGATTTCGTAATACTTTCATTTCATTTTTAAGAATTCTAAGGATTTTTGACATTTAATATTGCATCTTTAAATAATTTTTAAATTTGGTACCGGCAAGATGTATTTTCCCCCCTGTTCTTTGTAATCTTTTGTTTTTGACATTACTTCTTCTGCAAAATTCCAACATAATAATAAAAGATAATCTGGTTTTTTCTTTAACAAATCTTTTCCAGGAATAATTGGTATGTGTATTCCTGGAGCTAATTTACCTTGTTTTTCGGGAGTATCATCAAAAATATAATTAATTGAAGTTTTATCTATTCCACAATAATTTAAAAGAATATTTCCCTTTGCTGATGCACCGAAGGCAAAAATTGTATTTCCTTGTTTTTTTAATTCTTGGATTTTTGAAATTAAATTCTTTTTTAAGATATCAACATCTTTTCTAAGATTCATGTAAGTATTAATATCATATAATCCTGATTTTTCTTCTTCTTGAATTACTTCTTGAGTTGAACCATCTGATGTGTCTAATTTATCTTTATTTTCAATGTATAATCTTATTGATCCTCCATGTATATCGAATTTTTTTACTTTCGCTATTCTCATACCGTGTTGGTGGATTAACCTTTCTATTGGTTTTACAAGAATGTATGATAAATGCTCATGATAAACAGTGTCAAATTCTGTTTTTCTTATTAAATTATAAAGATGGGGTACTTCAATAATAAAATAACCATCTCTGGATAATAGAATTTTTACTCCTTTTACAAATGAATGGATGTCATTAACATGAGCAAAAACATTAAAGGCGGTTATAATTTTAGCAGGACCATATTTTTCTAGAATTTTTTTTGCTAAACTTTCATCCCAAAATTCTGGAATAGTTTCAATTCCAGATTCATTAGCTATTTTTGCAAGGTTAATGGCAGGATCTATGCCCAAAACTTTATTCATTCTTTCTTTAAATGGTACTAATAAACAACCATCATTACTTGCTATATCCATAACTAATTCTCCTTTTTTAAGTATGTTTTCATTTAATTCTTCTGCCAATTCTTTACAATGTTTTTTAAAAGAATCTGATATGGATGATCTGTAAACATAATTCCTAAACAATACACTTGGATTAACTACTACACTTAATTGAGAAAGAAAACAATCTTTACAAAATAAAACCTCTAAAGGAAATTTTTCTTCTTTTGGAATTTCTTCTTCAACAATTAATCTATTTACTAAAGGCATATCTCCTAGATCCAAATAAGAAACTAAATTTTTACTTCCACATATCCTACACTCTTTTATTTCTGTATATTTTTTCCCATTCATTTTAGTTTTTCTAATCCTTCCTCTAATGTGCTCATTTTTATTTTTTCTTTTTTAAATTTGCTTGTGTTAAGAACAACATTTGCTCTTTTTACTTCAGTATTAAAATAATCTGTCTCAACAACGGTAATTAAAGAAGCATTAAATTCAAATATATTTGCTATTTTAAATGCTATTTCATCTAATGAATAAGCACCTTCACTAACAATATGATATATACCTGTTTTTTGTTTTTTAACTAATTCTAATGTGGCTCTTGAAATATCCTCTATAAAAGTTATACTTCCAGTGGTGTTTATTGGAGCTTTAAGTTCTTCTCCTTTTTCTAAGATATCAATCATTTTGTTTACGAATTTGTTACCTCCCGGACCATAGAATCTTGAAGTTCTACATATAAGATAACTTGGTAGAGTCTTTACTAAGTTTTCTGCTTTTAATTTACTTTTTCCATAAATATTAATAGGATTTGGAATATCTTCTTCTACATATTCCTTTTTTGTTCCATCAAAAATAGCATCTGTTGAATAAAAAACTAATTTTCTATTTTTGCAATTATTAACTATATTTTCTACACCAAAGTAATTGATTTCCATTGCTTGTTTAGGATTGATTTCACAAGCTCCAACATTTGTCATTGCAGAAGTTAGTAAAATGATATCCGGATTTTCTTTTTTTAGGAAATTGCTAACTTCTTCTTTATCCGTTATATCCAAATAAATCATATTTTCTAATTCTTTTTCATAACAAGTGCCTATTACTGGATAATATTTAGAAAAATCTTTTATTAATTGTCCCCCTAGGTTTCCATCTGCCCCTATTATTGCTACTTTTTGCATTTTATTTAATTCCAATCAAAATTTATAGAAGGGTCATCAAAAGGTATTCTTTTTTCATCTGGATTTGAAGAATTGTATTTATTGTTCATTATGTAAAGAACCTCTGCTTCTTTGTCTCCCAATACCTTATACCCGTGAAGAACATTTCTTGGAATAAAAACAATTTTAGGTTCATAAGATTCTCCTAGAAGTATAACTTCTGTTTTGTCTTTTGACTGGGAATTCTCTCTTATGTCATATAAAACCAATTGTATATTTCCTTTTAGAACATAAAATAAATCGTCTTGATTCTCGTGACCATGAAAAGCTTTTATTACTCCCGGAAGGGTTCTTCCTATTGAAATTTGTTCTATTTTGTCAATTATTCCTCCATCACTTCGAACTATTTCTCTAAAATCTCCTCTAGGATCTTCATTTATCTCTAATTTCTTAATTTTAACGCCTTCAATCATTTTTATCTTCTATTTCTATATTTATCAATAATTTCAAGTATCAAAATCTTTATATTTCTACCTGTAGCTTCTGTTGAAAAAGAATTCTTAACTTTTTGATACCCTTCTTTTGCTATAGTTTCTCTTAACATTTCATCTTTTTTAAGTTCCATTATAGAATTCGCTAATGATTCTGGATCTGCCACATTACATAACAAGATATGTTTTTTGTTTTCAAAAACCTCTCTAACAGCAAGTGAATCTCCAGTTATAACTGCCTTTTCCATAGCCATTGATTCATAAACTTTACTTGGGATAGCTCTTTTAGTTTTATCTGAACTACCAAATAGGCCTAAGCAAACATCGGCTTCACAAATAAGTTCTGGAAGAATAGAGTAATCTACTGAATCATGGAAGGATATATTTTCTAAATTTAATTCTTTGGCTAAACTTTTTATTTTTTCTTCTTCTTGCCCACTTCCAATTATCTCAAATTTTATATCTGATTGTTCTTTTAAAATATTTGCTGCTTTAATTATATACTCTACTCCGTGTACAGGAATAAAAGTTCCATAAAAAACTATTTTAAAAAATTGATCTTTTTTATTTTTTACACGTGGATAAAAATTTTCATCATCTGCCCCAACATACATAACTTTCATTTTCTCTTTTTTCAAATTAAAAAGTTCTTGAAAATATTTGAGATGCTCATTTGTATCTACTAAAACTATATCTGCTAAATTCATAGCAATTTTATCTAAATAAAAATATTTTTTTGCTAAAAATGAGTTTGGTTTTACATTTTTTCTATCTAGAACATATGAATCGTAAAGAGAAACAATTGGATTAAATATTACTGGTTTTTTATCAATAAGGCCGATTAATTTGACTAAAAACATTTTAGTTTGTCCAAATTCTGCAACTAATATTACCTTGCAATTACGGCAATATTTAAAATATTGAAAGATTAAACTTGAAAATCTTTTAAATATATTTAAACCTGGTTTTGCATAACATTCCTTTACAATAAACTTATTTTTTTGTAAACCTTTTTTGATTACTAGGTTTAAAGAATTATTTGAATTAAATGCTTTTGTTATTCCAAAATAGCATATTTCTAACATTTTAGGATTATTTTCAATTATTTTATTATTTTAAGGAACTTTTCCTAACAAATCCAGCAGATTTATATAATGAGCTTGGAGTTCCAGCATCACTCCAAAATCCTTCTATAAACTTTGCATCCATTTCTTTTGATTTTACATAATAATTGTTAACATCTGTAAGTTCTAATTCTCCCCTATCAGAAGGCTTAAGTGTTTCTATAATATCAAAAACTCTTGAATCATAAATGTAAAATCCAGTAACAGCATAATCTGTAGGTGGTTCTTTTGGTTTTTCTATAATTTCCTTTACTTCATTATTTTCATTAAGTACTGCAACTCCAAATCTTTTAGGATCTGGGACTTTTTTTAAAAATATTCTAGCTCCACTCACGAATGATTTAATATCATTCTCAAAATTTTTCTCAAAAATATTATCACCCAATATTACTGCTACAGAATCCTCACCTACAAAATGTTTTGCTAAATGTAGGGCTTGTGCAATTCCCCCAGCTTCTTCTTGTACAGCATAACTTAAATTTAAACCGAAGTTTCTCCCATCTCCCAATAAATTAAGAAAATCTCCACTATGACCCCTTCCAGTTACTATCAAAATGTCCTTTAATCCTGCTGCCTTTAAACTTTCTAATGGAAAATAAATCATAGGTTTATCATAAACAGGTAAAAGATGTTTATTAGTTACTTTAGTACAATCTTTCAATCTTGTTCCTGTTCCACCAGCCAAAATTACTCCTTTCATTTTATTTTTCTTCCTTTAGTGGTTTCCACCAATCCTTATTTTTTTCATACCAGTTTATTGTTTCTTTTAATCCTTCATCAAAATCTATTAGTGGTTTCCACCCTAATTTTTTCATTTTAGAATTATTTAATAAATATCTTTTATCGTGACTTAATCTATCTGGGACATATTTTTTTAAGCTTTTAGGTTTTTCCAGAACTTTTAATATTGAATCAGTAATATTTTCTATACTTTTTTCTATACCTGTGCCAACATTATATGTTTGACCAATAATACCTTTTTCTATGATTAAAAGAATTGCCTTACAATGATCTAACACATGAATCCATTCCCTTTTGTTTTGGCTACTTTTGAATAAAGGTAATTTTTTATTTTCCATAGCATTTGTAGCAAAGAGCGGGATAATTTTTTCCGGATATTGATAAGGACCATAATTATTGCAACAGATTGAAATTGTGACTGGTAATTTAAATGTATGATAGTAAGCTCTAATTACGTGATCTGCACCGGCTTTAGAACTATTATATAATGTTTTAGGATTATATTTATAACCTTCTTCAAACATATCTTTAGAGTCTAATTCTAGGTCTCCGTAAACTTCACAGGTACTTATATGGTGAAATCTAATATTCTTATCCTTGCATGCATGCAATAAATTTTGAGTTCCCAAAATATTTGTTTTTAAAAAAATGAAAGAATTCTTTTCAGCTCTATCATTATGGCTTTCTGCAGCAAAATTTACTATTACATCTGGTTTTTCTTCTTCAACAATATGCTTTACTAATTCTTTATTACAAATATTGCCTTTAATAAATTTGTATCTTTCATCTTCTTTTAAATCTTTTAAATTATTTGGATTGCCAGCGTAAGTTAATGCATCTAAATTAACAATTTTATCTTTATTTCTTGTATCTAAGAGGTATCTGATAAAATTACTTCCAATAAAGCCACAACCGCCTGTAACTAAAAATTTCATTTTTTAAACAATAAAAAAAAGCTTTATAAGGGTTATTATAAAATAACAATCATATTGGATTATGTTTTTTTTAAATAATTTTATCTTGTCCAATATTTCCGAACTCCAACAATATTTTAAGAGATTCTGGTCCATGATTAAATATCAAATCAATTATTGAAAGTCCAGGTATAAAATTTCCCCATAACTGTTCATATTCAGAATAATCAAAGTTAGTGTATGTTAATTTAATCCCATCTTTATTAAATTTTTCCTCATCTTGGTATTTTTTTGCCCCCATTCCAGATAGGTAAGTATTAGCTTTAAATTTTTTACATAATTCTATTAAAAGCCCTGTATTTTTTCCAAAAATTTTGTAATCTGAAGCAATTTCTATTTTAGTTTTAATACCCAATTTTTCTTTTAATAATTTAATTAAATTTATATTCAAATCTGATAAAGATTCCCAATTCTTTTCTAAAATACCTTTAAGTTCTGGAAATAGATAATCAAAATATTTTGCTTTTTGATAATTTAATATAATTGTCTTAATGTGTTTTTCTTTTTCTTTATTGTAATTTATCAAACTTGCTTCTGTAATCGTTTGAGGAAATTTTCTTTTTACTGGCAAAGTAAGCCAACAAGAATCTTGGGATGTTTTTATTCTACATCTATTAACATAACCATTTACTTCATATTGTACATTATCCAATAATATAAAAAGATCTGCTTTGGCCATTTTATAAAAATAACCTAGCCATGGCAAATAATTTGGTTGATGTATAGCTATTATCATATTAAAGAATCAATTAATGATTTACTAATGTATTTTACATCTTCTTCGTTTAAAGAAGGATATATTGGTAAGGAAATATTTTCCTTAAATAGTTTTTCACTAATAGGGTAGTCTTTTGAATGTAAATTTAACAACTTGTGTAATGGAACTAATACACCTTTCCCACAAAATATACCTTTTGATTTCATTTTGTCTCTTATTTTATTTACATCTTTATTTGGTATTTTAATTACATATCTGTAAAAATTTGATTTTATCTTTTTATCTTCATAATTTGGTAAGATTATATTGGGATGATCTTTGAGTAAATTTGAATATGTTTTTGCTAGAATATTACGTTTATCTATGAAACCATCTAATTTTTCTAATTGAACAATGCCCATAGCAGCACATATATCAGTCATTTTATAATTATATCTTAATTTAAATTCTGTATGTTTTGTATAATCTCTTAATTCTTTTACAGTTTCTGCTATCTTTTCATCATCAGTAACAATTGCTCCACCTTCTCCTGTAGTCAACATTTTTGTGGCATAAAAAGAAAAAATTGAAACCAAACCATAGCTACCTGTTTTTTTATTTTTATATTCTGCTCCAATTGATGTAGCACAATCTTCTATTAAGGGGATTCCTAAATTTACTATTTCATCCATCTCTGCTGAGAAACCAAAACTGTGTGGAACTATTATGGCTTTTGTTTTAGTTGCAATATATTTTTTAATTTCTTTTACTGATATATTTCCATCATTATAAGATACATCAATAATTATTGGTTTAGCATTAAGATAAAGTATTGCATTAAGTAAAGCATCACAAGTATAACTTGGTAAAATAATTTCGTCATCTTGTTTTATATTTAAAGCTATTAAAGATAAATGTAAAGCAGAAAGACCAGAATTAACTGCAATCACATATTTTTTTCCAACATAATCTGCTAAATTTTGTTCAAATTGAGCAACTTTGCTTCCTTGTGTGATTTTTCCACTCTTTACAACACTTGCTATAGCAAGCTCTTCTTCTTGTCCAATTGTTGGTTTAGAATGTGGTATTATTTTCATTTTTTTATTTTACTAATTATTTTTGAAGAAATATCCACCAATTTTGTTTTTTTTACATATCTTGGATATTCCACTAGCTTTCCACCCCATCCTGATTTAAATTTAGCGATTCTTGGGATGTTTGCTCCTTGCAAATCATATTCTTTAAGATTATTCTTCTTAGCCCATTCTATAATGTGCCATTGAATAAGATTATTTGGATTTAAATGTAAAAATTCTGATTCAGAAGCACCAGTCCAATAGTTTATCCTGTCCTTAAAGATTAAAAACATAGCTACAGAAATTAACTTACTTTTGTATTTTGCAAAAACCAGTTTAACCTGATTTTTCTCTTTAAGTGTTTCAAAAACATCTAAATAAAATTTTTTTGGTAAAATTTCGGCATTTGTTCTTTTGTAAGTTTCTGCTAACACCCGGTAGTAATCATCTATATATCTAATTTCGTCTGTTTCAAAAATTGTTACATTATTTTTCTTTGCTTTTCTTACTTCATTTCTTGCTTTTTTATCAAGATTTTTCCATAATGTATCTAAATCTGGAGTTAAATCTAAAATGAAAGTTTTTAATTTTTCTTTTTTATAATTTTTAAAGTCTTTATTGAAATTGTAAGTTGGTGGAAAGATAAAATAATGAGATCCTTTTGTTTTTTTTATTTCTTCCATGAACAACCCTGTAACTTCATTATCTAATGCTAAAGGACCACCATATGGGGTTCCAACATCTGGAAAAGGAGATTTCTTAATTTGAAAAAAATATTTTTTAAATTGATAAAGTGGAAAAATACCAGCAATATTTTCTTTTTCATCTAAAGCTACTAACTTTATTGGATTACAGTTAAAGTTTTTATAAAGAATTTTCAACCAGTCATTAGTATGAAAAATAGTTGCGTGTTTAGCTCTTTCAACCACAGAATCCCATTCTTTTGGAGAAATTTCTTCTAATTTTTTAATTTGCATTTTGTTTTATGTTTTAATTCTTGTATTGGGGTAAAATAATTATCCTTTATTTTCCAAGAATTTTTTTTATCTTTTGTTAAAACTAAAATAGTAACAGGAAGTTTTGGATTATTAATTTCAAATTCTATTTTTTTATTATCATAATTTATGTTTGTTATTTCTAATTCCTCTCTCTTTACCCACCACTCTACAAATCTATCTAAAGGTATATGCGGGATTTTATATTTTAACATTAATTTTAAAAAATTTTCTAAAATTTTATTTGATCTTGGATGAAGTAAATGAGAAACTATATTAAAATTACAATAGTACTCGCTTTTAATTGTTTGCTCTATAAATTTTTCATAATTTTGATTATCTTTTATTTTTATTATTCCCACATCCTGAAACAAAAATGGGATTTCTAATAAAGATTTAATTTTGAATGGTAATCCTGTCTCAAATGGAAATCCAACAACCTTACTAGAACCAAAAGAAGAATCCCATCTGATTCCAGAATCTACAAGTATTTTTTCAAAATTATTACACCATATCAATCCATGATTTCTATTTCCATTATTAATCTTTTCTAATAATACTAATTTTTGTATAAATTTCTCTAAAAAATCTGGATAAGTTATTTTAAATCTTGTATTCAAAAACCTTAAAATTCTTAATGGAATTAATCCAATTGGGGTAAGATTGATATTTATAATTGATAACATACTTCTATTCAAATCAATATGAGAATTAACATGAAAATCATTTTGTCTAAGATATTTTAAAAATTTCTTGGATAAAGAGTATTTATGGATAAAAAAGGTTGATTTAATATTAAATTTTTTTTCTAAATTTAAAGTTTTTTGTGCTTGAATATCTTTAGCAAAGTCTGTATCATGGCTTATAGAGAAAATAAATTTTGATCTTGGAAAGTACCATATTCTTAAAAATAGTAATTTATTTTTCTTACAATGAGTTATAATAAGATTTGTGACTCTTCTAGCATATTCATCTTTTGATGGAATTTTTTTGTTTAGGGATATTTTATTTAAACTATAAAAATTATTTTTATTTGGTAAAACTAATTTTTTAAAAGGTTGTATTTTAACTGCTTTTTGTGTTTTTTTTAATTCTAATTTTTGGTCTAAGTAAATTAATAAGCCATTTTCTTTTAGAATATTTTTTTTCAAAGAAATCGCTAAAACAATATCATATCTTCTATTTAGATTTAAATCTTCAAAAGGTATACCTTCTTTCTTAAGGAATTCTTTAAAATACGGTTCTGCGCCTATAATAAGGGATTTCATATCCATTTTTCAAATGAATAAATCTTAAATAGTTTATGAAAGCTAAAAAAATCCATGAAAAAATGGAAATTTGGATTAATTGGTTGTGGTAGGATATCTATACAACATATTAAAGCCATTAAAGAAAATAATTGTGAACTTGTTGCTATATCTGATATAATTAAAGAAAAAGCTGAAAAATGCGGTAAGGAAAATAATTGTGAATATTATACAGATAATCAAAAAATATATGATCACCTAAATATTGATGTTATATGTATAACCACACCAAATGGTACACATACTGAAATTGGTTTAAAATCCCTAAGGGCAGGTAAACATGTTTTATTAGAAAAACCTTTGGCTTTGAATTTAGATGATGTTGATAAATTAATAAAAACTAGCGGAGAAACTGGAAAAAATCTGTTTTCTGTTATGCAGGTAAGGTATAATCCTGCTATTATAGCTTTAAAGAAATTTAAAGATAGTCTGGGAAAGATAAATCAAGCAACTTTAATTATAAGGATGACAAGACCTCAAGAGTATTTTAAAGGTTGGAGGGGCACTAAAAATCTAGATGGTGGTAGTTTAATCAATCAAGGAATACACTCTGTTGATATAATGCAATGGGTAATTGGATCTGTGAAATCAGTTTATGCTATTACAGATACTATGTCTCATAAAATTGAAATTGAAGATGCTGCTTTGGCAATTTTGAAATTTGAAAATGGTGCATATGGGCTAATTGAATTTACACTCAATACATACCCAAAAAATATGGAATGTAGTTTAACTGTACTTGGAGAAAATGGAACTGTAAAAATTGGAGGAAAAGCTATTAATGAAATTGAATTTTGGGATGTTAAGGATTGTGAAAAACCTGAAATAGAACCTGGTTTAAAACCAAATGTTTATGCAAATGGATTATATCAAGGATCTTGTCCAAATCATACTCAAGTTTATAAAGACCTAATTTATGACTTAGAGAACAATACAAAAAAAAGTTTAAGGGCAGAAGATGCTAAAGATTCCTTGAGAATAATACTTGCTATATATGAATCTGCTAAAACTGGGAAGGAAGTATTTTTATGAAAGAAAAAGGAAAAAATGTAGTAATTTATGAAGATAATTGTATTTTTGAAGATAATTATAAGATTGGGGATAATAGCATAATAGGAAAAGATGTAGTTTTAGCTAAAAGTAGTGTGATAAAAAATCATGGTCAAAGGAATATACTGGTAGGAAAAGCTATCATTGGGAATTGTGTTAAAATTGGTGCTAATTGTATCTTATTAAAAGGATGTGAAATCGGAAAAAATAGTTATGTTGGAGATATGAGTTTTATAAGGGAAAAAACGAAAATTGGTGAAAATGTATCTATTGGAAAAGGTGCTACTATAGAGCATTATGTTAAAATTGGGGATAATACTAAGTTGGATAGCAATGTCCATATTACAGCTTTTGTAACAATTGAAAATAATGTTTTTATTGGTCCAGGGGTTATTACAACTAATGATAAACGGATGGGTAGAACTGAAAAAAGACTTGAAAATAGAAAAGGTGCTACGATTAAGAAAGGTGCAAGAATTGGTGCTGGAGCTATTTTATTACCGGAAATAATTATTGGTGAAGAAGCAGTTGTAGGTGCTGGTGCTGTTGTAACAAAAGATGTTCCTGATAAAAAGGTTGTAGTTGGTATTCCAGCTAAAATCATTAAAGATGTTCCGGAAGAAGAATTATTAAAAAACCAATAGAATATTTATTCAGAAGTTTATTTTCTTTTAGGTCTATTTTTTTTATAAGGCTTACTGCCTTCACGGATGTATCCTTTCAATTCACTAAAAATTGATTGTAAAATATTATCTTCTTCTAAAACTTTATTTTTACCAAATTTACTAGCTTTATGAAGATATCCTTTCAATCCCTTAAAAACTGATTGCAAAATTTTATTTTCTTTTAAAACTTTATTTTTTACATTAGTCTGTTTCTTTTTTATAAAATTTTTAGCTTGTATTTTATTTTGAATTTTCGATTTTATTGTTGAGTAAAATATTAATACAGA
The DNA here is from genome assembly GCA_002687815.1 of archaeon. Classification (GTDB taxonomy): domain Archaea; phylum Nanobdellota; class Nanobdellia; order SCGC-AAA011-G17. The sequence goes on from NZBH01000027.1 coordinate 12,665, forward strand.
AATAATTACAGCTAAAATAACTACAATTAAAATAACCAATAAAGCCTGCTTTAAATTTCCTATTTTAGGTTTAGTTTTTAGAACAGGGTCTATTCTTTCTGGAATAATTTTTTCTTCTTTTTTAATTTCTTTGGATGTTTCCCTTATACTTTGTTCTCTTCCCCTAATTTCCCCTATTTCTTTTAAAATTAAATTTGCTTCTCCATATTCTATTCCGCTTAAAGTAACATCTAAGTCATAAAGACCATTGTCATCTACATCTACTAATCTGGTTTCTCCAATTTCTAAAATTACAGTAATTGGAGATGAACTTATTGTTAGGGTTACTGTTTTTAGAATTGAATCTATATTGTCTATATTCATGGTATGCTGCTTTTCCTTAATTTTGAAGAAAACCTTATCATCCTGCTTTATTCTTATTATATTATCTAATTTCTTTGTTTTGGCTATTAAATTAGAACTTTTTCCCCCACTACCACTACTGCCTGTTCCTGAAGTTGTTGGGACTGTAATAGTAAAATTATATATATCTGTCTTATTCCAATTTCCAACACTATCATTAGACCAAATACGCCAACCTATCACTGTATCTTCTATAATACTATTATTACTCCAAGTAAAATTACTCCAATTTAATAAATTTCTTACACTCCCCATATTCTTTGGGCTACCATAAAGAGTAGAATGATTGTACCAAGAACCACTTTCATTTGTTGAAAGGACAGAAGAGGACAATACCCCATAATCCTTTATTCTGACTTTTAAGATTACTGCTCCGCCACCTGTAAAGGGGTAAGAATTATTTTGACTCTGATTCTGCCATGAAGGTGGAATTGGATCATTTAAGGTATTATTTGTAGCTGTTGAATTAACATAAGCTGATCCATCATATACTTGAATGGTAAGCTTTAATTCTTCATTTACAAGATAATTATCAATATAAAAGTCTATTAGGGTTGTACAATTTCCAGTTGTGGGTGAATTACTTTCCGTAGTCCATATTGATTCATTTGATACAAAGAACTTACAGGCAGTCATATCAGCAGGTCCATCTGCATCAGAAAAGTTTGCCCAAGCTATCATTGAGTGATTATTACTAGAGTTTACAAATTTTGTATCTACATTTACTATTGGAGCAAGATTTAGGACAGTAAAATTGGTAGAATTTACTTGGGTGACACGTGTAAGATTATCATATGTAGTTACCTGGCACCTAAATATATGGGTTTTATTAGTATCTATTGTTTCTATATCCCCTGTTGCTGATGTATTGCTAAAGGTATAATTGGCAGTATTATTACCCCATATGGAAATATTGATTTCAGTTTCATTATCATTATAAAAAGGAACAAAACCACTACTTCCATTTGCATCTCTAAACCATGTTACATTTGCCTCTACTGACATATTAACCCATGACCAAGTTACATTAAATCCACAATCTAAAGTATCATTTGTATATGAAACTACTTGTGTTATATTTACATGCGGGCCCAAATTCAACCATGAAGCTGCTGACAAAACAAACATAGCACCAATTACAATAAGAATAAGTAAAATAATAAAATTAACAATATTTTTTTATTTATAATGCTCCAACACCCCTCTTTAATAAAGGTTGTAACACTTTAAGATTAATAAATGTTATGGTATTTTGAATTTAGAAAATAAAAGGCTAAATTAATTTATTAAATTCCTCAATAGCCCTACTGATAAAAACAGGCATATCAAATTTATTTTTTGTTAAGTCATATAAATTATCATTTAAGGGTTTGTCAGTATGATCTAAAATTTTATTTGCCAAGTCTGTTGGATTTTGAGGTTCAAAAGAAATTTGTTGTTTTTGCTCTTCTGATAATTCTGGGAATATTAATTCCAAACAATCTTTTTGCATTATTATTGGTTTTTTAGCCGCAATACCTTCTAAGGTGGTTTTGTAAGCAAGTCCTGTAGTAATAAAGAGATCACACTTATGCAGATAAGAAGAAATTTCACTATTGGGGATCTCTCCTAAAAATTTAATGTTCTCTGTTAATTTTAAATCTTGTGTTAATTGTTTTAATTCTTCGTAAAATTTTTGTGTTGGGGTAAATTCTGAAGGTTTTCCAATAATATTTAGTAAAACATTTGGATATTTTTTCTTAATTATAGGTATTGCTTTTATCAAAGTATCAATTCTTTTTGCTGGAGAAATCCTACTTACAATCAATAATTCAGGATTACCTTGTTTTTTTAATTTTTTTACGGGGTTTTTGAATTTTTCAAAATTAACACCGTGATAAATTAATTTAATCTTTTTTTC
>NZBH01000028.1 GCA_002687815.1 archaeon
ATATTTTTACTGGGGCAACTGATATTGCAGATATGACAAATGATCAGTTGAAAAACCAAGTTGCACAACTTTTTGGAGAAGATAAAAAATTAGTAGTTTATCCAAATACAAGAGAGATTGAAGCTAAATTAGGAGAATCTTCTGGGTTTGGTATAGGTATTAAAAATTTAATACAGGGAACTCAAGATAAAAAGTTTTCATATGAGGTTATTGTTTCTGACCCTGATATTAGGGCAAAATGTGGGGTTACTGAACTAGAAGCAGAAGAATGGATTTCAACTGGACGTGCAGAAGATAATATTGAATTAGCTCCTGGAGAATTTACATCTGGAAAAGTTCTTTTAATGATTCCTGATGGAACACCTCTTTGTACATTTAGATTTAGAGTTAATGTTAAGTATGGGCAAGATGCTTATCAAAGCGAGTTAATGGATATAATCATTAAAGCTTAATTATCTGATGTTTGATAAATAGTTTTTTAAGTTGTTTTTATTTAGATTACTTATGGTTAAGATTTTAGCTATTGGTGACCCGCACGGTAAATTACCTAAGAATTTGAGCTCAATCATTAAGAAAAGTAAGATTGATTTAATTATTTGTGTGGGAGATATTCCTCCTGTTCCTGTAAATTTTAGAAAAAATAATAAAACAGGAAGTTTTTCACCAGCATTTAAAAAAATGGCGGATAAATCATATAAAACTATCATCAAAAGATTATGTTCTTATAAAATCCCGGTTTTAACATTAAGGGGAAACATGTATTTAGGAGGTGAACATAATAAGTTTACAAAAAGGATTTTTAATAAATATAAAAATCTCCATCATAAAAGAACTGGTAAATCAAAAATAAATGGTATTGATTTTGTTTTCTTTGATATGATCTGGGAGCCACATTATGTAAGAAGCACTTTTCAGAAATCACAGGCAAGATCAAATTCTTCAAGAGAAAAGAAGATTAATAAATTGCTGAAGGGAAATAAGGGAGCTATTATCCTCTCTCACTCTCCCCCTCACAAGGTTTTAGATAAAACTACTTCTGGAAAGCATATTGGCTCAAAAATCTTATTAAGGGCCATAAAAAAACATAAACCAAAACTTGTTTTATGTGGACATATTCATGAAGCTAAGGGTGAGAAGAAAATTGGAAAAACAAAAGTTATAAACCTTGGTGAATCTAGATATAAGGTGATTAAATTATAAAATGTTAAAAATATACAACACACTGACGCGGAAAAAAGAGGCTTTCAAGCCAATTAATGCTGGGAAGGTTGGAATTTACACCTGCGGACCGACTGTTTATTGGTATCAACATATTGGAAATTTGAGAAGCTATGTTTTTTCAGATGTTTTGAAACGAGTTTTGAGATATGATGGTTATGATGTTAAAGATGTGATTAATGTAACTGATGTTGGGCATTTGACTTCTGATGCAGATACTGGCGAAGATAAGCTAGAGAAAGCAGCTAAAAAAGAGCACAAGAAAGCAAGTGAGATTGCAAAATTTTATTTTGATGTTTTTGCTCAAGATTTAGAAAAATTAAATATTTTAAAACCTAAGGTTTGGAGCTGGGCTACTAAGCATATTAAGGAACAGATTGAATTAGTTGAGAAACTTGAAAAAAAAGGATATACTTACAAAACTTCTGATGGAATTTATTTTGATACTTCTAAATTTAAAAATTATGGGAAATTATCAAGGAAAAAAATTTCTGGATTAAAAGCTGGAAAAAGAATTGCTATGGGTGAGAAAAAAAATAAAACTGATTTTGCATTGTGGAAATTTTCAAGTTCTCAGGAAGGCAAAAGACAGCAAGAGTGGAACAGTCCTTGGGGGGTTGGGTTTCCTGGCTGGCATGTTGAATGTTCTGCAATGTCTATGAAATATTTAGGAGAAAATTTTGATATTCATACTGGTGGAGAAGACCATATTGGAGTTCATCATGAAAATGAAATTGCTCAGAGCGAGGCAGCAACTGGGAAAAAATTTGTTAACTATTGGATGCACGGAGCTTTTTTAATTTTAAAAGGTGGAAAAATGTCTAAAAGTACTGGAAAGATTTTAACAATTTCTGAATTAGAAGAAAAAGGTTTTGCTCCGCTTTCTTACAGGTATTTTAATTTTACTGCTCATTACAGAAAACCACTAACATGGAGTTTAGATGGTTTAGAAAAAGCACAAGATGCTTATAAAAGAGCTAAGAAAATTATTGCTAATTTAAAAGATGATGGTAAGACAAATAAAAAGTATTTAGATGAATTTGAAAAAGCAATTGATGATGATTTAGATATGCCTCGTGCGATTTCAATTTTATGGAAATTATTAAGAGATAAAAATGCAAGGGGAAAAATTAAAACAATTAAAAAAATGGATTCTGTGTTTGGTTTAGATTTATTTGAGAAAGGAAAAAAAGAAATAATTCCTGATGATATTAAAAAACTTGCTGAAGAACGAGCTAAAGCAAGAAAAGGAAAAAATTGGGATAAAGCTGATAAATTACGACAAGAAATTAGGAAAAGGGGATGGCAAATTAAAGATATTGGAGCAGAGTGGGTTTTGGATAAAATTTAAAAAATGACCGAAGAAATAGAAAATCCAGACTGCTTGTGCCCGTATTCCTGCGACAGGCACGGGAAATGCAGTGAGTGTCAAGCATATCATCGAAAATGTGGGGATTGTACGCATTGTGGAAAATAATTTAAAGGTTCTTTGGCAGTTAATTATATGAAAAAGAGGGTATTGGCAAAATTTGCATTTGTAAATCTCAAGTATAGGCCAAAGAAAAAAGATTTAATTTGTTTATTTAAAGTTAGTCCGGCAAAAGGTTTGAGTATTAAAAAAGCTGCAAATACAGTTGCTCTTGAATCAAGTGTCGGAACATGGACTCCTGTTAGTTCTTCAAAAAGATATGTAAATAAACTTGCTGCTAAGGTTTTTTCAATTAATGGCAAGAATGTAAAGATTGCTTATCCTATTAGATTATTTGAAGAAGATAATGCGCCAAATATTTTATCAAGTATTGCTGGAAATATTTTTGGAATGAAGGCTATTGAAAATCTAAGATTAGAAGATATTGACTTTCCTGATAAAATAATTGAAAGTTTTCCTGGGCCAAGGTATGGGATTAAAGGAATTAGAAAGATTTTGAAAGTCAGGAAAAGGCCGTTAGTAGGAACAATTGTAAAACCAAAATTAGGGTTGAAAACTAAAGACCATGTTAATGTAGCTCGGGAGGCATGGGTTGGTGGGTGCGATTTAGTTAAAGATGATGAAAATTTAGCTTCACAATCATTTAATCAATTTGACAAACGGGCTGCAAAAACTTTGGAAATGGCTGATTTAGCTGAAGCTGAAACAGGTGAGAAAAAAGGTTATTTAATTAATGTAACTGCTGAAACAGGTGAGATGTTAAAACGTGCTGATGTTGTTAAAGAATTGGGTGGGAAGTTTGTTATGCATGATATTATTACTTCAGGATTTGCAAGTCTTCAGACATTAAGAGAAAATACAAAACTTGTGATTCATGCTCACCGGGCAATGCACGGAGCTTTTACTGAAAATCCTCTTCATGGAATTTCTATGATGGTGATTGCTGATTTTTCAAGGATGATTGGAGTTGACAGCCTACACATTGGAACTGGAATTGGAAAAATGAAAGGAAAAGTTGAAGAAGTTGAAAATATTCGCGAAGAAATTGAACTGCCAAAAGTAAAAGAAACAAAATTTAGATTAGCAGAAAACTGGGTTAATAAAAAGCCGGTAATGGCTGTTTGTTCTGGCGGGATTTATCCAGGGCATATTCCTTATTTAATTGAACATTTTGGAAAAGATATAATTATTCAGGCAGGGGGTGGGATTCACGGGCATCCAGATGGAACTAGGGTGGGAGCAAGAGCAATGAGGCAAGGTGTTGATGCTGTAATGAAAAAGAAAACATTGAAACAATGGGTAGCAGAAAGAGATGCAAGTGAATTAGGAGCTGCTTTAAAGTTTTGGGGAAAAATTAGGTTTTAGTTAGGTTTTTAATTGGCATTATTTTTAAAAACATTTAAAAATAATTTTTTCTTAGATAAAACATGAAAAAAGGAGTTATTATTGGGATTATAATCATTATATTACTAATAGTTATAGGAATCTATTTCTATACTAACCAAACAAAAGAAATTTGTGTTCAAGCAGGAGAATATGCTGGAAATCCTTCTATTAAACCTGGCTCTCCAGATAGTTATGTTGGAGAGTGTTGTGAAGGTTTGTCAAGAATTTCTGAATGTTCAGAAGAAGAATTGGGATGTGGTGAGATTTGTTCTGATTGTGGCAATGGGATATGTGAAGAATGGGAGAATGATTATAATTGCCCAGATGATTGTTAAAGAAGAATTGTGAGATTTTATTGAGATTCTAATGTAGTTTTATGAACTGTTCCTTGAGAATTAATTGGGGTGTAACCTTTACTTGATTCAATATAATTGCTACCAAGAGTAAGGGTACCAGAATATACTATTAATGCTGATCTTGGGGTTCCAATGCTTGAGAAATCTTCAATACGTGCATTATCTATCATTACTGATGCCCCAGAATTCCCTCCCCCAATCTCCATAACAGCACCCCCAGTAGTAGGAACAAAAAGATTTGAAAATTGCAAATCAACAAAGTCAGATCTTAACATAAATAATGTGTCTTCAATCATACTATTAAAATTATTTTCAGAACCTTGCGCTATAACATTATTAAATTGCCCCGTTACAATAGTAGAACTATCCTCAACCCTCATAGCAAATCTTGGCTGATTAAAAATAATATTATTAAATTGGCCATTATACAAGGAATGTGATATTTGATTTCCTGGAGTAAAATCAACATTACCATTTCTAAATAATATTGCAGTATGTGGGATAAAGAATTCTATATTATTTACCTGAACATTATCAAGATAACCTACTTCCATTGCAATATAATTATTAAGAAGGTAGTTCGCAACATCTTCAGAAGAAGCACTAACAAGATTTCTAAAATGTAAATCACTAATATCTAATTTGTCATTAATTCTATTTAATTTAAGCCCAGTTTTATAGGCAGAGATATATAGGTTCCTTATATAAGAATAAGTTCCTCCACCACAACAAGGTTCATATTCTACAATCATTCCCTTAGCAGTATTTAAAATAATAATATTTTCAACCCTAAAATTACTTGCGCTTACACTAATTGTCCATGTATTACTAGTATCTGGAGACCAAGTTGCACCCTGTTGATGAATAAAATTAATTCCTTTTAATGCAGAGCCATGACCAAGTAACTTAACTCCAACTACATTCTCCTTAACTTTAATCCAGGTTCCACTGGCAGTCCACTGAGCTTCAGAAGCACTTTCTCCTGGCCAACTTTGTGTTGCAGGCCCAGTAAGAGCTACACCATTACCTAAAACAAGAGTATTTGTTATTACATATGCATTTCCAGTTGGAGGTAAATAAACTTCTCCACCCCCATGAGCAACAGAATCATCAAGAGCATTTTGTATTGCTTGAGTATCATCAGTTACTCCATCTCCTTTTGCTCCATAATCTTGGACATTTATCCTAGTTGAATCTATGGTTTCTATTGAAGTGCCAATGGTTCCATCAACCCCCCCTTCTTCTGTTGTAGTAACAGTAGATATCTTTTTGCCAGTTTTCAAATTTTCAATTAATTCATCTACTTCAGAAACAGTATAAACTTCTTTTTTATTAAACCAACCACCTGCTTTTACAACATTTCCAGTAAGGTTAACTGTAATAAAACTAGTGATAATTGCAACAACTATGCAAATAGCAATTATAACTTTCACTTCTTTTTTCATAGTAAATAGAGAGTTCCTTACTATTTAAGGTTTTTTGCACATTCTACAACTTTATTCCGCAGTGACAGAAAACAATAATTTAAAAATTGTTAATTATATTTATTTCTATGGTACGTGAATTTGTTTATTATTCAAAATCAGCTGTAACATCTGGGAGTATGATTAAAGATGATTTAATGAAAGCTGGGAGAATTGATATTGCCTGCCAAATTGTTATTCATGCTTTTTTTGTTTCTAAACATATGAGAAATAATGTAAAATTGCATTTAATTTTTGATGGAGCTCCTGATTCACCCAAACATTTAGAATTATTTCCTGGAAAAAATATTTTAGGAGATATAAAAGATAAAATAGATATTAGTAAAAAAGATGTTGCTGGATTAATTAAAAGAATGCTATATAAATATCAAAAAGGGAAAAAAGTTGAATTTGTTCCAGGTTATAGTGTTGAGAAAAAAAGTTTTGCTAAATTATTAGAAGAACTAAAAAATAAGGGTAAAGAAATTTATTTGCTTGATAAACGAGGAGAAGATTTAAGAGACATTAAAATTAAAGAAAATG
>NZBH01000029.1 GCA_002687815.1 archaeon
TGTTATTATTGTAAGGTTGTAGCTTTATAAAGATTTATAATATGAAAAATAATATTATTGGTAGTATTAAACAACCCATTAAATGATTTCTTCCAATTCCTAGTAAAGGAGGTAGTATGCCTATGCATGATCCAATGATTAATACTAATAATCCTAAATATGATGATAAGAAAAACGTCATTATGATGATAAGAATTATAATTACAATACTTAATTTTTGATAATTTATTTTTGCTATGTGTTTAGAACATATTTTTGCTGTTTTTAGACATAAAAATGTTGAGATTATTCCAACGACTAGTGCAACACCTAAAAATAAAATTAAATTATTTAATGTAATTGTTTCCATTAATTTTCCTATAATTATGACAGCTCCATTACGGGCTTTTTGAATACTATATATAGCAACAAAACTCATTACCATACTTAGTGTGTCTAATGCACCAACTAAAATTAAAAATCCAGTATCTTTTAGTTTTGTAATTTGAGAACCTATTATTGCTGCTTGTGCAGGACCTAAACCTGGCATCATAGTTGTGAATGTTCCTACTATTGTTCCTGAAGTTAATGCTTTGAATGTTTGTTTAGAAAATACTTTTGGACTTGTAATCTTTTGTTCTGGAATTTTTACTTTATCTTTTAATGAAATTAATATTCCTGAAATTCCAAAAAGACTTGAGAGCATTGGGAAGAGAGGATTTTTTATGTTTAAATTTAAGACTCCTAATCCAAAGGATCCTGCTAAAAGAAATATTATTAATGCCCAAAACTTTTTTTTATCTCTAAAAATTAAGAATATAGAAGCTAAGATAAGAATGTATCCTATAAATGGTTGGATTTTTTCATAAATTAAGGGGAGAATTTTAATAATTAAAGGAGAAATTATAACTCCTATTGCTAAAGCTAAAATACTTCCTATGACAGTTAATGCTAATGCTTCATATGCTTTTCCTTGTAAAAGCATTCTATGTCCTGGTAATACATTTAAAATATTTTCTCCGCTTTCTGGTGCTCCTAAATAAATTGCTGGAATAGCGTTGAATAGTGTATGAGTTATTGCCATTGAAGCTATAAGGCTACATAGAATTATTGGAGAAGTATAAGCTAATAATAATGGTGAAAAAGAAAGTATTAGAATAGAAACTAAATTTATATGGATTCCTGGAATAAGTCCTGTTAATATTCCAAAAGTAGTTCCCAAAATAATTGCTATGATTATTTCGATTAACACTATGACCCTCTCAATAGTGTAATCTTATTTGCTGCAATTTGTAATTTATTTTTATATTCTTGAATTTCTCCTTCAATTTCTACTTGTATATTTTTAGTTATATTGATTTTTTTATTTTTGAATATAATTACATCAATTTTTCCTGTGGAATCTTTAACTTGTAATATTAATAACCCAGGAGTTTCTTTTATTGATGTTATTTCTCCAGAGATTTTAACTTTTGTTTCTAGATGTTCTTTTGTTATGCCTTTTATTTTTAAAATTGATAATTCTGTATTTTCTACTATTAATAAAATTATAAAAATTCCAATTAGAGAACAGATTATAGCTACACTTAAAAGAGTTTTATTCTTCATTTGGTTATATTTAAATAACTTATGAAATTAAATAATTTTATGAAAATTGTTAAAATTCCGAGTTCATTGGGTGGATTAACTAAGAAAGGGAGTATGAAAGCTCCTGATTTAATTGTTGAAGAAATTAAAAACTTTTTTTTGAATGAAGATGGAAGTTCTGCTCAATTTGATATTGAGAATGTTGATGTAGATGTTAATGATATAGAAGAAACAAATAGAAGGATTGCTTCAAAAGAAGGAGATATTTTTATTGGAGGAGACCATTCAATTACGTACCCTTGTTTTTCTAATTTTGCTAAAAAATTTAAGAATCCTGGATTGATTGTTTTTGATTCTCATCCTGATTGTGTAAATGATTTTAAACCGCCTTCACATGAAGATTATGTAAAAGTTTTAGTTAAAGAAGGAACTTTAAAAAAAGAAAATGTTATTTTAGTAGGTATTAGAGATTGGGATAAAAGTGAATTTTCTTTTTTAAAAGATAATAAAATAAAATTTTTTACATTAAAACAATTATTTAATGATGTTGAAAATATTTGTGATATTGTTATGGAATTAGCTAGAGAGTTTGATGGACTTTATCTTTCTTTAGATATAGATGTTGTTGATCCTTCAATGGCTCCTGGAACTGGCCATTTAGAACCTGGTGGATTAACTTCTAGAGAATTTATTTATTTTATTCAAAGATTGAAATTATTAAAAAATTTGAAAAGAGTTGATTTAGTTGAGGTTGATCCTGATAAAGATATAAATGGTATTACTGTGAGGTTAGCAGCTAAGATTATAGCTGAGTTAGTATAATGAGAGTTTTTATTGCAATAGAACTACCAAAAGAAGTTAGAGATTATTTGTATGTAGTTCAGAAGAAGATTGGTGGAAAAGAAGCTAAAATTAAATGGGTTAGTAAAAAAAATATTCATTTAACATTGAAGTTTTTAGGAGAAATAACTGAAGAGCGATTAGATAAACTTAAAGAAATTCTAAAAAATATAAAATTTAAATCTTTTAAAATTAAGTTAAGTAAAATTGGAGTTTTTCCTAATGAAAATCAAATTAGAGTTGTTTGGGTTGGTTTAAAACCTGAAGAAAAAATTCTTGAATTACAAAGAAAAATTGATGAAAGTTTATTAGAATTATTTCCAACAGATCAAAAGTTTATTTCACATTTGACTTTAGGCAGGGTCAAACTTATTAAACAAAAAAACGAATTTATTGAAAAACTAAATAATTTTAATGTTGAAGAAATGTCTTTTGAAATTAATGAATTTAAATTGATTAAAAGTAAATTAACTAAAGATGGACCTTCTTATGAGATTATAGAAAAGTATTGAGAAGTAATTCTTGTTTATATTTATTGTTGATTTTGATCATAGATTTATTTAAATAATATTTAGATTCTTTTTATTTTTTTAGAATGGTTACGTCTAAAGAAATTGTTGATTTTTCTGTTGAATATATATGTAAGCTATTTGAAACTAATGGAGATAAAAGAGGAGTTTTGCATGAAAGAATAATTTTTGAAGGGGAAGAAAATTTATTAAAACACTTTAAATTTCCTTTGGATGAGGAGAATATATATTGTTTAGGGAGACTATTTAGGCCGGCTTATTGGATTTTTCGTGAAAATTATGCTCTTCAAGAAGGAAGTTTTCCTAGTGGAGATGGTGAAAAGCCTAGATCTAATGAACATTACTGGCGTTTAAAGGATGGTATTCTATATAAAGGTAAATTTAAAAATAAAAATGAATTTAAAAGTAAGGTTTTAGAAGAACATGGACTTTATTTAGAAGCAAATTTAGAGAAAATTCAATCTTCTTTGTAATTTTCTTCAGTAATTTTCTTTATTTTTTCTGCTTTTTTTGGTCCAATTTTTTCTACTTTTTTTAGATGTTCTTCTTTTGCATTAATTACTGCTTTTACTGATTTAAATTTTTTAAGTAATGCTTTTGATAATGTTGGACCAACTCCTGGAAGAGTTTCTATGAGAAATTCTTGTTGTTCTTTTAAGGTTAGAGGTTTTCTTTTTTTTAATAAACTAATATGTCTTCTAGGTTTATCTAATCTTTTAGCTATAGTTAGTAAAAGATTTGTAGTATCCCTATAACTCATGGTAGTAATTATTGGAATTTGGAAATCTACTGCTATAGTTGTTAACATACCTCTAATTGAATTTGGGTGAAAGTTTCTTATTTGATATATATTTTCTGTACCTTCTATAATTAGCAATGGAATATCAAAACTCTTTTTTAATTGCATTAATTGGGTTAAGATACGTTTATCTATTATAGAATTTAAAAAATCATTTACTGTTTTTCTTTCTATTCCTAAGGTTTGTATCTTTTCTTCTAAGTCTTTTGTTTGTATAATAAAATCAGCTGAGATTAATTGTTTTATTATAACTTCTATATCATGTTTGGCTAATTCTCTTATTATTCCTGAATTTCTTTCTCTATGATCTACTATTATTTTTTGCATTTTTATGTTTGAAGAGTTGTTTGTTTTTCTAGTTTACCTTGCATACCTTTGATTATGTTTTTCATTTTTTTCTTTTCTTTTAGAGACTTCCAGAAATATCCTTGGTCTCTGGTATTTTTTGTTATTAAATGGATTATTTTTCCTGCTTCTAGTCTGCCTACTCTTCCTGATCTTTGAACAAGCCTTATTGTACTTGCTACTGCATCAAAGAAAATTGCAATTGACAATCCACCTTTAATGTCTAGACCTTCTTCTCCTATTGAAGTTGTAACTATTATGTTATATTTTCCTTGTTCAAAGTCTTTAAGTGTTTCAAGCTGCTTTTTTTGTGTTATTCCTTCTTTTTGACCTATTAATATAACAGGGGATGCTTTTGGTATCTCTTCTAGCTCTTTTGTAATGTTTTTTACTGTGTCTCTGAAATTTGCAAATATTATTATTTTTGAATTACTATCTTTTTCTAATTCATCTTTTGCAATTTCTTTTAGTTTGTTTATTTTAGGATGTTTAATTTTTTTTAATATTAATTCTTCTGCTGATTTTTTTGCTTTGATTATTTCTGCTGAGTTATTTATTGCTTTTGCAGCTTTTGATGTTTCTGATTCTACTTTTTTAAGAAATTTGCAAAAAGGAATTAATCCTTGTGTTTCTAATAATTCCATTGAATGAGATAATTTTATTGCTTGAGCAGTTAATGATATTGCATAATATGCTGTTCTGTTGCCATGTTTTGCTTCTGAGAACATATATGTTTGGAATGAAATTAAATCTCGTTTATTTATTATTGATAATGGTTTTGTTAATCCTAATCCTTTTAATTTTTGTAGACTTTCTTTGTAAATAATTGAAACCAATTTATGAATCTGTTTAAATTCAGAAGGCAGTTCAACTTCTAAATGTTGTATAACTTTTTTTTGTACATAAGGAAGAACATCTTCACTTTCTTCATCTCTAATTTCAATAGCATCTATGAATAAATTTTCTTTAATTTCGTTTATTTTCTTTTTTGTTGATCCTGGAGAAGCTGTTAAGGCTAGAATTCTTGGAGATTTGGATTTTTTAATATAATGTTGGCTTATTATTGTATTTGCAAAGTTTTGTCTTGATCGATGACATTCATCTATTGTTAAAGCACTTATATTTTCTAAATTTATTCTTTTATTTTTTATATCTGATTGTATTGTTTGTGGTGTTGCTATGATTATTTTTGCTTCTTGGTATATTTTTTTTCTTTTTTCTGGAGATATTAAACCAGTTACAAGAACAATATTTTCTTTATCTAATGTGATATTTTTTGTGAAACTTTGATAATGTTGATTACAAAGTGGTTTTGTTGGAGCTACTAAAAGAATTTTTGAATCTGGAAATTGATTTAGGCGATGAATTGAAAGTAATAAAGAAATGTATGTTTTTCCTAATCCTGTTGGTAATATAACTAAAGTATTTTTAGCTTTAGCTGTTTCTAATATTTTTGTTTGATATAATCTTGGTTCAAAATCCTTTATTTCAATCATTTTTTATTTGTAAATACTCAGTTTTAAATAATTTCGTATTAGGCTAAATAAGATGGTTGTAAAGCTATTAGGGATGTTTGATTTATTATCCGGGATTGTCTTAATTTTATTAAGATTTAATTTGATAAAATGGGTTGGTTTATTTTTTGCTGCTTATTTAATTTTAAAAGCAATATTATTTATTAGAGACATTACAAGTTTTATTGATATAATTGCAGGAATTTTTATTATTCTGGCTGTTTTAGGAATATTTAATATCTTGAGTTGGATTTTTGTAATATGGTTATTACAGAAAGGTATTCTTAGTCTTATAAGTTAACTTTTATATTTTATAATTATGTAATTCAAAGTTATTAGTGCTGCAAATATCATTGATAAACCTACTGTTAAAAATGTTCCCATTACGTTTAGTAAAAATACACAAATAAGGATGAATATTAAATTAAATAAGTACATTCCTTTGTTTCCAAAGAAAATACGACCACCATCTAGCTTTGGAAGTGGTATCATATTAAATGCTGCTATAGATAAATTTATTGTTATTGCTGCACTTAAATCTATAGAAAGAATACTTGATAAAAATTTTAAAACTATTGCGAAAGCTATACTTGCTAATGGTCCTGCTAACGCAATTTTTCCTTCTTCTAATTCTGTTATTCTAGTATATTTTCTTCCTACTCTGTGAATTGCTTTTGATATTATTGTAAATGAGCCTGTAGCTGCAAAAAGAATTTTTCCACGTGAAAGAAAAGCGAATATTAAAGGTAATATAATTCCTAAAGGAATAGAACTAATTTTTTTACCTAAAACTTTTCTTGGAAATTTTGCTTTTGTTGGAAGTCCAAAACGAGTGGCTTCCCATAATTTATATTCTGTTGAACAATTGTATGATTTTGCAACTATTTTATGACCTATTTCACGTATAAATAAAGATATTGCAACTATAATTGTTACGCTTATAAGATTCCAGAACCAAAGTAATGGAATAAAAATTTCTCTTCCATCATCAAAACCAAATACAAACCCTAGAACTAATATTGATATAATTAAATATTTTAACCCGGTTTTAGTAAATTTAATTTTGATTTTGCACCACCTTTTTGCGATTTTATTAACTCTATTATTTCTTCTTCGTGACCAGCACCCATAACCGCTATTATTTCTTTATTAGTATTCATGAGATTATATAAGTTTTTTGCCATTACTTCGTTTCTTTCTTTGATTAAAACTTTGTAAATTGATGGATATAATTTTTTTAATCTGCTAGTTAATTTATTAATTATTTTTTGACTTGGGACTTTTGTTAAATCAATTTTTATTTTTGGTCTTTTGAAAATTCCTGTGATTATTTCACCTATAAATCTGAATTTTTCTTTCCAAGTTATTTCTTTTGATAATCTTTTTAGAGTTTTACTAATATTTTGATCTATTAAAGCAATATCTGCTTTTATTTTATATGCTATTTCAACTGCTTTTTTCATTTCTGATCCTGGAGCAACTCCAACAACTTTACCTAATTTTTTTTCTATCCAAGCACCAACTAAATTAAATAGAAATCCTTTCATGCCTATTTTTTTAATATCTTTTAAATTTAATTTTCTTTTTTGTTTGTATATTAATGCATTGAATCTTAGTTTATCTAATTCTATTGCTACAATTTCTGGTTTTATCTTTGAAATTGCTTCTTCTACTTCTTTTATACTTTGAATTGCTATGTGTGAAGTTCCGATTATTGTTAAATTTTTATATTTTTGCATACTTTCGATTCAATTTTTGTAACATAAAAATCTTTCGAATAAAATATTTTTGTACAAAAAGAGATTTGATTTACAAAAGTTATTGTTTTATATAGTTTTTTAAATGGTAAATTCTTTAAATAAAAAGAAAAAGAGTTCTGATATAAAAATTAAAATGGCAAAAATAAATTTAACTAGAAATAGAAACCCCAAGTCTAAAAGGAAAAGAATTTATGATATTTCAATTAGTAATCCTTTTTATGAACTTAATATCTATGGACCTAATAAGAATTGGAAAAGAATTAGGGCTTTTGAGGATGCATTTATAGATATTCCTGGAAAAATGTTTGCAACTCCTAGTAAAGAAAAGGAAGTACTTGATTTTTTGAGGTATTGTCCTTATGTTTTGGATGTTCCTAAGAAAACCTTAAGTGTTGTTAAAGTTGATGGAAAATTTTATGGGAGTACGAGTGGAGAAAATTTTTTTAACCATAATAAAGAAGATGTGATTTGGTTTAGGATGATGGCTCCTGTTAATTTTGATGAATGCGATCCTCTTGCATTTAGAAATCTCTTAACTATGGTTGAAGAAAGGGATTTAAGTCTTGGTGATAAGATCTTGGTTAGAGATATTGCAATTGATTCTTTCCATAGAACCTTAGAAGCTGCTGCAGATTTAAATGTTGCTGAAGGTTACAGTTTTGAAATGTGTGTTAGAACTGATCTGCAAGAATATGCCTTAAATAGATTAAATGTCTATGGTTTTAAAACTTAACTCCTTTGACAAAGCAGAATAAAATAAAAAGGTTTTTATATTGGTTTTATTGCTTATATTAAAAGATGGGAATCTTAATAAAGAGAAATACCATTGTGAGCACTGGAGGATGTTAAAATGTTAAGAATGAAAAAAATAACTGATATGTATGATACACAAGTATATGTCGAGACTGGTGAGCTTTTTGGTGTTGTTGAAGAATCTATTATTACTACTAATAAAGTTTATGGTTGGAGAATCAAAGCTACAAAAAATTCTATTCTTAATCGAATTTTAGGGGGCGCAAAAGGAGTTATTGTTCCTCATCAATTTGTTAAATCTGTTGGAGATGTAATGATTATAAGTAAGTCAGCAGTACCTTCCTATGAAGAATCTAAGGAAGAGGAAGAAGCAACAACAGAATAACCGGAAAACTTATATATAAATTTAAGTTTTTGATTAACATGGTTAGTCCATTGGAAGGTTCGTTAGAATTTCTAGAAGCTTTTGGTTTTTTTAATGTAGTTCTTCCTTTTTTATTGGTTTTCACTTTAATTTTTGCTATACTTGAAAAGACTAGGATTTTAGGAACTGAAGATGGAAAATCTAGAAAGAATTTGAATGCAATGCTTTCTTTTGTTTTTGCATTATTTGTTGTTGCTACAAAAGAAATAGTTCTTGCGATAAGAGGTTCTTTGCCACAAGTTGCTCTTATTTTAATAATTGTTTTCTGCTTTTTATTATTAGCAGGGTCTTTTATGAAATCAGGAGAATTCAGTTTTGAAGATAATAAATTTTGGAAGGTTTTTTTGACAATAATTATGTTTATTGCAGTTTTGTTGGTTTTTTTGAATGCTGTTAAAACAGAAAGTGGAGAAAGTTGGTTAGAAGTTATGGGGGAAAATATTACTGGAACTTTGTTTGGCTCAGAAGTTTGGGCTTTTATATTAGTAGTAGTTATAATTATTGGTGCTATTCTTTTTATAACACTCCCTGGAAAGAGTGGTGGATTAAAGAGTGAATAAAAATGGCTTTTGATTTAAGAACTATGTTTTTGAGTTGGGAAGGAATGGGTATTTTTGATATAGTTTTACCTTTTTTGTTGGTGTTTACTATAATTTTTGCTATTCTAGAAAGAGTTAAGATACTTGGTGAAGATAAAAAAAATCTTAATGTTATTGTTGCACTTGTTATTGGTTTATTTGTTGTTAGGAATCCTACAGTAATTGGTTTGATACATAGACTTTTACCTAATATTTCTTTAATATTAGTAGCAGCAATTATGTTTTTATTACTTGTTGGAATTTTTTTAGGAAAACAATTTTCTGGTTTGACTGGCGGTATGTTGGGTTTTGTTATTCTTGTTTCACTTATTTTAGTTGGATGGTCTTTGGCTAGTGATCAACTTGGAATAGCTATGCCTGGTTGGCTTTCAGGTTTTTTTGCACAAGCAAATCCCTATAATCTTCTTGCTATTCTTGGTTTTTTATTAATCTTTGCTCTAGTTATTGGAATGGGTAAAGGTGGATCTAAGAATCCAATAGAAATGATTGGAAAAGGTTTAAGTGAAATAGGCGGTGGTTTTGGTAATTAATAGCAGATGGCCACTGTTTTAGATCTTGGATATTTGAGATATTTGATGCCTATTTTTTCTTTTTTGTTTATATTTGTACTTGCTTATGCTATATTAACAAGAATTAATATTTTTAAAGGAAAGTGGATTAATTTAGCAATTTCTTTTACTGTTTCAGTTTTGTTTTTGTTTACTCCTAATGCTATGAGAGTAATTGAAGTAGTTACACCTAGTTTTATTTTATTCTTGTTTTTAATTTTTTTAATATTATTAACGTTCTTATTTGTTGGTGTAAAAGAAACTCACATAGCAGATTTTTTTAGAGGTAATCCAACAATGGCTTGGATACTGGGTATTGTTGTTTTTCTTATTTTTGCTGGTGCATTAACTAATGTTTATGGTGGTGTTCTTCAGGCTCTTTATGGTGGTGCTGGTGGTGAGGAGAAAGGAGTACTTTATGATATTGGAGCTGTTCTTTTTAACCCAAAAGTTTTAGGAGTATTTCTTTTATTATTAATTGCTTCCCAAGCTGTTAGATTAATTGTTCAAGGTAAAGGATAAGAATTATTTTCTTTTAGTTTTTAATTTATTAGTTATTTTAGAAAGTTCTTTTATATTTGTTGTTAAAGGTGTTATTATTTTTCCTAATACTTGTTCTAATGCTTTCATTTCTACACCTATGCTTCCCACATCTTTACTATAATCTGTAACTTTTCCTAAGACTGATTGGTGTAAATTTTCAAAACGTTTTTCTAATCTAAGTAGTTCTTGTTTTATTGAAGTAATTTCATCTCTTACTTTTTCCTTCCATAAACTTATATTTCCAAGTCCACTGATTAATTCATCCCATTTTTCTCCAACTACAGATTCAACAAGTTCTTCTACTTGATCTTTCATTGTTCTTTCCATTTCTGGATATTCAGCTTGTTGAGGTTGACTTGGTGCTAATTCTACTGTTCTTGGTTCTTGTGGAGCTGGTTCTTCTTGTTGTCTTTGCATTGCTAATGGTACTGGTGCTTCTTTTTCTATTTGATTCATTGCTGATTGTTGATATGGTCCTCTAACTTCTTGTTTAATATCTGCTTGGTTCATAGCATCTGAAATTTGTCTTTGATCATATTTGTCTCTTTCTAAGTTTTGAGTAATTTGATCTTGAGAAAGTCCTTCCTCCTTCATCCTTGATACACTCTCTGTTGGAGGTTCAGTTGGTTCTTCTTTTTTTAACATTCTTCCTCTTTTTTTTGATAAGATTTAAAACTTCTTCTTCAGTTACAAAATTCATAGGATTCCACATGTTAATATATTTTTCTAAAACTTTAATTTCTTCTTTTCTTACAAAAGAATTCATTTCATCTATAAATTTCTTAAAAGTCTCTTGCATTTTTAATATGTCTTTTTTAGTTTCTTTAACTTCTGTTTTTATACTTCTCATTTCTTCTATTATATCTTTATACTCTTCAATCATGTTTTGATTTATTAATAATATTTTTTCTCGAGAATTTTGATGACTTCTTTCTAGAATTCTTATCCTGCTAATTAATTCGTTCATCATTGAAGGTTGATTTATTGTTGAAGAAGGGTCTTGTTCTGGCATTTTACGAAAACTATTTTAACTAAAAGTTTACTAGTATAAATAGTTAACTAATTAAAATGTCTCCGAATAAAAAGAGTGCTCCTTGTGGTTATGAAATAGTTGAAGAAGGGCAAGAAGAAGTAATGAAGATTAATTGTATTGGATGTACTCATTCTCCTTCTGTAGAAAATAACCCTATTTGTATGGCAAAAACTATTGATAAATTAATTGAAGTTCCCTCTGTAAATAGAATAATCTTTTCACAAAATAGAAATTATGAGTATAATGATAAGCAAACACAAATGTTAAGAGGAGTTGCTAATCTTTATGTTTATCTTGCAAGACAAAAAAATCTTTTAAAATTTACAATTGTTGAAAATGATCCTGCATGCCAAGAATGTTATTCAAAAAAATATTCTGAATTAAAATTTTTAACATCAAGTTTGTTAAAAAGTGATCCTCTTGGTGCTTATGTTGAACTAAAAAGACTTTTGAGAGAAGAAAGAATAAAACTGAGAAGGGAAACTAGAGAAAATTGTATTAAATGCGAAAAAGATTTTATAAAATTTTTAACTTCTTTATTGAGATTATTTGAAAAATTAAAATTAGTTAATGTTGCTAAACCTCATTTGGATGGTTATAGGGTTGGAAAAAGAGATATTTATAATCTTATTTTTAGACCGGCAATTACACCTAATTTTATGTTTACTAGATTAATGGCAAATCCTCCTGTTGGTGGTAAAATACTTGATACTTATTCTTTGGATGATATTGATATTAGTGTTTATACTGTTCCTGGTGATATAAAATATTTGTATCATGTAATACCCCCTGAATTTAAGATTTCTGAAGACGAACATCAATTATTGGATTTGGCTAGAAATGTTTTAATGGAGCATAAACCAAAAGAAGAGGAATTTACAGATCCTGCTAGGATGAGAAGAACTTTCTTTAATATTGGAAGAGATTTATTACAAGAATTAGCTGAAAAGAGACATCTTAATATAAAATTTAATGAGATCAATAGATTAGCAGGAGTTCTTGTTAGATATACTGTTGGTTTTGGTTTAATTGAAACTTTGTTAAGTGATAGTAAAATCCAAGATGTTGTTATTAATAGTCCAATTGGACAGACCCCTATTTTTATTGTTCATGAAGATTTTGGGGAATGTGTAACTAATATAATTCCTTCTTTTGAAGATGGAGAAAGTTGGGCTACAAAATTTAGATTAATAAGTGGTAGACCTTTGGATGAAGCTAACCCTGTTTTAGATGCTGAATTGGTATTGAGAAATGCTAGAGCAAGAGTAGCTGTAATGACAAAGCCTTTGAGTCCATTGGGCCTTGGTTTTGCTCTTAGAAGACATAGAGAATCTCCATGGACTTTGCCTTTATTTATTCAAAATAAAATGATAGATCCTTTAGGTGCTGGTCTGATAAGTTTTTTAGTTGATGGTGCAAGAACGATTTTAATTGCTGGTACTAGATCTAGTGGAAAAACAAGTTTGTTGGATGCTTCTTTGTTAGAAATTATGAGAAAATATAGAATAATAACTGTTGAAGATACTTTAGAATTAAGTACTAGAAGATTGAGGGAACTTGGTTATAATATTCAAACTATGAAAGTAAGATCTGCTTTAATAAAAGGAGGAACTGAAATTTCAGCTGATGAAGGTATAAGAACAAGTTTAAGATTAGGAGATAGTTGTTTAATTGTTGGAGAAGTAAGATCATTAGAAGCTAAAGCTTTGTATGAAGCAATGAGGGTTGGTGCTTTAGCTAATGTTGTTGCAGGAACTATACATGGAGCAAGTCCGTATGGAGTTTTTGATAGAGTTGTTAATGATTTAGAAGTTCCCAAAACCAGTTTTAAAGCTACTGATATTATTATTGTTGCTAATCCTGTAAAAAGTTCAGATGGTTTGCAAAAATGGAAAAGAGTTATGCAAATTAGTGAGGTTAGAAAACATTGGGAAGATGATCCTTTAAGGGAGCAGGGTTTTGTTGATTTAATGAAATATAATATTAAAACAGATAAATTAGAACCAAGTACAGATTTGATAAATGGTGATAGTGAGGTTATTAAATCAGTAGCTGCTAATATTAAAGAGTGGGCTGGAAACTGGGATGCTGTTTGGAATAATATTTTATTAAGAGCAAACATTAAAAAAGAATTAGTTGATTTTGCTAATAAGTATGGTATGAATGATTTATTAGAAGCTGAGTTTGTTATTGAGTCTAATGATAAGTTCCATAAAATTTGTGATACTGTTAGAGAAGATGTAGGAAAATTAGATAATAAAAAGATTTTTTCTGAGTGGAAAACTTGGTTGAAAGAGGAAGCAAAAAAGAAAACAATTTTGGGTGTAAAAAGAGGTGTGGTTGTTTGAGAGAAGATGTTAAAGATGTTTTAGAGAAATACAGGAAAAAATTAGGGAAAAGAATCAAATTTGATAATTATAAACCCGGACCTGTTGTTTCTAGAGAGTATAAACTCTTTAGAAAAGAAACTACTACAGGAAAAAGAACTTTTTATGAAGATTTATGTAACTTTTCAGAAAAAATTATTAAAGTAAATCCTAATGAGAAAGATAAATTAAAATTAAAAAGATCAATAGATAGTGCTCATATAAATATAAATCTTGGTGGTTCAACAAGTTTGGCTGTTCTTGTTGTTTTTTCCTTTATTATCTTAGCTATATTTGTTGCTTTGTTTTCTTTTGTTATTTTAGGAGAATTAAAATTATTATTACCTTTGTTTTTAATTATTATTGGTGTTGTATTATTAAAACCACTAAGTAATTCTCCAAATTATATTGCGAGTAAGTGGAGATTGAAAGTAAGTAATCAGATGGTTCTTTGTATTTTGTATATTGTTATGTATATGAGACATACTTCTAATTTAGAGCATGCTCTTAAATTTTCTACTGATCACATTGGTGGTCCTTTAGCTTTAGACTTGAGAAAAGTTTTTTGGAATATTGAAACTGGTAAATATTCAACTATTAAAGAAAGTTTAGATCATTATCTAGAAACTTGGAGAACATATAATTTAGAATTTGTTGAAGCTTTTCATTTAATTGAGAGTTCTTTGTATGAGCCAACTGAAGCTAGGAGAGTTACTCTTCTTGAAAAATCTTTAGGTGTTATATTGGATGGAACTTATGAAAAAATGCTGCATTATGCTCATGATCTTAAAACTCCAATAACAATGTTACATATGTTTGGAATTGTTTTACCTATTTTAGGATTAGTTATGTTTCCTTTAGTTGGAAGTTTTATGGAAGGTATAAGATGGTGGCATTTAGCACTTTTGTATAATATAATTTTACCTATTGCTGTTTTTTACATTGGGACAAATATTCTGTCTAAAAGACCAACAGGATATGGGGAATCCGAGATTACGGAATTAATTCCTGGATATAATAAATTAAGAGGTAAAGGTACTTTTAGTATCATACTTGGTGTTTCTATATTATTAATTGGATTTTTGCCTTTACTTTTACATGCTGTAAATCCTGGATTTGATTTTGAATTTGGTATGTTTGGAAAATTCTTAGGATATAATGATGGGGTTGGACCTTTTGGAATTGGTGCTTTAGCTTTTAGTTTTTTTGTTCCTCTTGGAATTGCATTGGGAGTAGGTACTTATTATAAACAGAGAACTGGTAAGTTGATTAAAGTTAGAGATGCTACAAAAGTTTTAGAAAAAGAATTTGCTAGTTCTTTATTTCAGTTAGGAAATAGAATTGGAGATGGTATTCCTGCTGAAGTTGCTTTTGGTAGGATTGCTAAGACTTTGAAAGGAACTCCTACTGGAGAATTTTTTGAGAGAGTTCATATAAATTTAAGTAAACTTGGAATGAGTCTTAAAGAAGCTATATTTAATAAAAAAGCTGGTGCTATGTTATTGTTTCCTTCTTCTTTAATTGAAAGTTCTATGAAAGTTTTATTAGAAAGTGCAAAAAAAGGACCAAAGGTTGTCTCTAAATCTTTAATTAGTATATCTGCTTATGTAAATAGAATTCATA
Organism: archaeon; assembly: GCA_002687815.1. Taxonomy (GTDB): domain Archaea; phylum Nanobdellota; class Nanobdellia; order SCGC-AAA011-G17. Next base: position 15,244 of record NZBH01000029.1, read on the forward strand.
CTGTAAATGAAAGATTAAAAGATTTATTAGCAGAAGTAATTTCTTCTATGAAAAGTCAGATTGGTTTTTTAACACCAATAATAGCTGGAATTGTTGTTGGATTAGCTTCTATGATTGTTACTGTTATTGGTAAATTAAGTGGATTATTTTCTAGTTTTGCTGTTGAGGAAAGTGCTCAGTTTAATGTAGGTGCTATTGTTGAGATATTTAAGATTCAAGAAGTAATTCCTAGTTTTTATTTTCAATTAATTGTTGGAGTTTATGTTGTTCAGGTGGTAATACTTTTAACTATATTATATAATGGTGTTGAGAATGGACCAGATAAATTGAATGAGCAACATTTAATTGGAAAGAACTTATATAGAAGTGTTCCTCTTTACATTGTAATTGCATTTATTGTAACACTTTTATTTAATATACTTGCTGCAGGAATCATAGGAGGAATACAACAAATATGAGAAAATTAGTATATTTTTTATTGTTTATTTTAATTTTACCTGCTGTAAATGCTTTTTTAGATTTGAGAGGAATTTATGATTCTAATCCTTTTGTATTTGATTTTTTAGTATTTTTTGCAATATTTGGACTTATTGCAAGAATTTCTTTTGGAAGATTTTTTGGTAAAACTGAGACTACTCAAAGACTTCTTTCTGCAGTTGTAGCTTTTGCTCTTGCTTTTGCTGGAGTTTATGCTGGTTTATCTTTAAGTGCAATAGGAGATTTTTTTGCTAATTCTCCAATTCTTTGGTTTTTAATAGCTATTGTGTCTTTTTTAGGTTTGTTTGTTTTTTTAAATTGGATATTTAAGGTAGCTGGTCTTGGAAAACCTGAGAAACCTGGAAAACCTTGGCTTGCACTTTTATTAACTACAATTATTTCTTTATTTTTGTATTATCTTATTTTTCCTGAAAGTATTTTAAGAATGATTCCTTTTGATTTTGATTTTATGGGAAATGTTGTTTCTTCTTTATTTGTATTATTTCTTCTTCTTGTACTTGCTGGTTTGATTTTCTTTGGAATAAGATTATTGAAAAAAGGAAGTAGTGAGAGTCCTAGACCCCCTGGAAAAAGAGGACCTCCTGGAAAAGCTGGAGAAACTGGTAGACAAGGTAGATCAGGTAGAAAAGGAAGACGTGGAGGAAAAGGTGGAAGAGGATCTCGTGGAGAATTAGGAGAAGTTGGTGAAAAAGGAAAATCTGGTAGAAGAGGAAGACGTGGATCTCCTGGAGAAGCTGGAGAAACTGGTGAACAAGGTAGAAGAGGTAGAAGTTTAAAAGATTTAAAACAAAAATATATAAGTTATTTATGGAATTATCGTAATAGTAAATCTGAAAGACGAGAAAGAATTAAAAAATTAATGAATTTGATAATAAAATATGCTGAGGAACAGGGTTGTTCAAAAAGTGATTTTCTTTCAACAAAAATTGTTCCAAAAAGAAAGCTAAAAGCACCTGAAGAATTAAAATAAAAACATAAATTATTTATATTTAGTATATGTTATTTTTCTTATGTATAATAAAAGAGGTGTTAGTGAACCAACTAAAGGTGTATTAAAAACAATAATTATTTTATTGCTTATCATAATTATCGGTTATTTTATTGTTAAAATTGTTTTGAGGGTGTGGGATGTTATTTTCTAATAAAAAAGGTGTTGCAATAGGAACAGTAGTTGTTTTAATATTAGGTATACTTGCAGGTGTTATTTTAATTGTAGGTGCTATAGGTTGGTTGACAACTAGTACGACTTTTATAGATAGGGATGCTTGTAGAATGAGTGTAGCTTTAAAAGCCAAATCTATTATTGCTGGGGTAGAAGATTTTCCGTGGCATGTTGGTTTAAAATGTCCTACTGTTATTGTTGATGTTTCTAAATCAGATGAAGGATTAATTAAAAATTTATTTTCAGGTTCTAAAAATAAGAAAAAAATTGGAGATACTGATTTTCCTATAAAGTCTGTTAAGATAGACAAAAAAAGTGATATTGAAAGAGTTATTGCTGATGAAATGTATGATACTTGGTATAAATTTGGTGCTGGAAAGTTAAATTTTTTTGGGAAATATAGCCGTGAGAGAAAATGTATAATTGGTTCTATTCTTAAATTTAGTGCTGGGGTAAAAGAAGATTTTGGTGAAATAGAAAATTTTGAAACTTATTTGTTAGAAGAAAAAATTCCTGGAAAAGAGATAACCTATTATGATTATTTTACTCAAGGAGAAGGAATATTATTTTCTAAAAATGAAGTAGGGAAAATAAATATACCTACTGATAAAGATTTAGCTATAATATATAAGTTGGAGCAAATTGGTAGAGCCAGTTTTATTGATCTTTTTGTAGCTGGTGGTGTTGTTGGTGGTGCTGGAATAGCTATTCTTTTAGCTACTGGTCCTCTTGGCTGGGTTACTGCTGGTGTTATTGGACTTGGAGTTGCTGGAGGTACTATTCTTTTTGGAGCTACTGGAGAACCAGATTATAAAGCTATCATGCTTCCTATTCCTTATGAAGATATACATGAAGAGTGTGATAAATTAGAATGAGAAAAAAAGGTGCTTTTAGTTGGGAACAAATTTCAAA
>NZBH01000030.1 GCA_002687815.1 archaeon
GTGTGCTCTTCCGATCTAGGTTTAATATTTTTAACTGGAGCAAGCGGAGACAACACTCTTTCTCATGAATTAGGCCATGCGATAGGAAAAGCATGTGATGAATATGGTCTTAATTATTGGAAAAAACAAAATTTATGGTTGATACTGCAAGAAGGATTACTAGGTGGGTGTCCAAATCCTATTGGAGAAGATGGAAAAATTCATTTTCCTAGTTGTTGTATAAAAAAATCAGCATGTTCAGAAAAAAAAGGAATATGTCTTATTAAGGAAAGAGTCAGTGATTTAAAAGAAATAAAAGATACTTCTTGTTATCCATTTCCTGATGAATCATTTACATGTTATGAACCTGAATGTAAGAGTGACTCTGATTGTGTAAAGAAGCAAGCATGTGTTTGTGATAAAAATATGGGAAAATGTTTAAGATGTGAAGAAGGAGAAAGATGTCAGATAGGAGGTATGGATAACCAAGGACATATTCTAAATCATTGTAAAAAAGAAGGCAACACACCAAACTGTCAAGGAACAGCTACTTCATGTTATAGATTTGGTGGAAAATTTTGTGCAGATTGTACTATTAGGGGATTAGAATGTTTTGGGCAAAAGGCCTGTTTAATAAGTTCAGCTGATATAAATGATTTATTTAGTGATGCATGTGGAACTATAGATGATTGTTTAGGAATGCCTTATCAAGATTCTGAAGCAACAATACCAAAAGATATCAATCCTCCAGAAACAATAGTTTTTCATTCAATAATGGGAATTTCTGCAACACCAAAAGTTAAATATCCTCAAAATTTAAAATGCCCTTTGAGGGATTGTTAAAATGAAAAAAATATTAAGAACAGGATTATTGACAGCTGTTTTAGCTGCTGGAGTAGCTGGATGCAAGACAGAACCTTATATTAATTTAAACATACAGCACCATTATGCAGAAAAAGGAAAAACACTGGACAAAATAATATTTATAGGATCCTTTGGAAGTAAGTATAAAATTCAAGATGCTTATATTAGAATCTCAAATAATCATATCCAAACAATTATAGAAAATGGAGAAATTAGAGAAAATATGCAGAAATATGTTCATGAAATTCCTACTCTCAAAGCTAATAAGCGCTTATATGATTTTGAAATACCATTCCCTCCCCATCTAACAGATTATAATCTTGTTGTAATTGATGTTAAGGGAAATATAAAAAGGCATAAATTAGATCCTCAATCTATTATGTCTCCTTGGCTTATAAAAAATTAAAAATATTAAAATGAAAATGAAAAATAAAATGAGCAAAAAAATATTTTTATTAATTGGAATTTTGTTTTTAATACTCGCAGGCATGAATCTTATTCAAGCTGAAAAACTTAATATTGAATTAATGATTGAAGGTTTAGAACCAGTTCAGGAAGTAGAATTTTATTATGATGTTCCTACCTATAGCACTGTTTTTACTAATTATTCTATTACTCCATATGATATTAGAATTATTGAAGGAAGCTTAGATGAAGAACTACCTTCTTGCCATCCAGCAGATATAGATCAAGATGGAGATGTTGATGGTGTTGATTCAGCATCATTTAATCTAAAATGGAATCCAGGAGGACCTTATTGTGGTTATGAAGATATAGATCAAGATGGAGATGTTGATGGTGCGGATTTAGCTACTTTTGGGCAGGCTTGGAATCCAGGAGGAATAGGACTTCCTTATCCTTGTAAGCCTCAACTTCTTTGGTGTACTTTAAGGGCACAACTTCTTTCAGAAGATAATTCTGTTTTATATGAAGAAAGTTTTAATCCAAGTTTCTTGATTTTAAGTAATCCTCCACAAGAAATAGAGATGGATATAGTTAATTTGGAATTTCCAATTTTACAAGAAACTAAATATTTAAGAGCTTATTATAAAAATGAAGAAAAAATATTTTTAGATATTTCAGAATTGTTGTGCAATAATAATGGAACTTGCGGAGAATATGAGAACTTTTTTTCTTGTTCTGCTGATTGTAAGATATTTGACGAAGATGGATTATGTCAGGGTTATAGTGGAGATTATTATTGTGATGTAGATTGTTATAATGATTCTGACTGCCAAGCTGAGAATTGTAATGATGGTATTATGAATCAAGATGAGACAGCTATAGATGAAGGAGGAGTTTGTGAAGAACCATCTGAAGAACTCCTAGAAACTTCTGTTATAAGATATGTTGAGAAAAATATTACAATGGATGAAACTTATGTAAGACTTGGAATAACAACTTCTGAAGAAAATATAATGATTGATGAGACTCTTTCTGAAGGATGCGAGGTTTTAGATTATTTTATTTCTGAAGAAATTGAGGTTCTTAATTTTAATGAAACTCAAACTGCTTGGTTTTTATCAAATGCTCCAAATGATTTAGCTGTAGAACTTCATTATACAATTCATTATGATTGTGATGTTATTTCTGGAGAATATTTTACATCTTCTGGAGTTTCTGAAATTTCTGAAGCAACAGAGCAACAAACAGAATCTCAAACAGAAACTTCTACAAGTAGTGGAACTGGAGGAGGTTCTGGAGGCGGAGGTTCTGGAGGAGGAACAGCAACAGAACCAACCACAATTGTTGAAGTTGAGACAATAGAGCAATATGAGGATTTTGTTCAGAATATTATTGAAAGAACTGAAGAAGTTATAGGATTAGATGAATCTAAAAAATTAAATAAATCTGCATTTTTAGTTGGGATATTGGTTCTTATTGTTCTTGGAATAATTATCTTTTTTGTAATTTCCTTTTTTAGAAAACCTAAAGATTTTAAAAGTTCTAATAAGCAACGAACAAATTATCCTAATCAATAATTATCTTATATCCTATATCACAATAAGATTTAAATATGATTTATAATATATTAATCTATGGAAAAAAATTTAGGATTAAAAGGGGCAGTTGGAGTAGGTGTTATTAGTTTATCTTTATTAGTTAATGGTTGTGTAATGTCTGGTAGTAAAAAAGTCGACGGACCTGAAATTACTTATCCTCTTTATGTTAAAAATATTAGTTTTGAAGCAGACTTGGCAGCTAAAAAAGCTGTTGAAAGAAAAGATGTTATAAGATTAAAAGAAGCAATAAACCTATATCTTAATATTGGAAAATTAAAACAAGCAGAGAAATATACTAATAAACTCTTAAGAATGGATAGAGCAACTGGTTTAAGATCATATCAAGATTTACAAACATACAGAAATAAGCATCCTGAATTAATGAAAGAGTAATTTTACCTTGTCACTACTTCAACCTTATCATGAATAATAACAGTATGTTCTGCTTGACTTACTGGTTTTTTGCTTTTTTCCACTAAAATAGAATAATTATGCAAAATACCATCAGTAACTAATAATTTTAAAATAAAATTTAATTTTTTAAAACCTTGTTTTTCAAGCCATCTTTTGCAAAATGGTTTTGTTTTATAATTTTCTTTAATAAATTTTAAAACTTCCCGCGCATCCTTGTCCCTAACTTGCTGTTCTTTGTTTAATCTAAATATTTCTCCTTTTTTCCCACTATAAACCTCTCCAACCCCTGTTGTTAAAAAAGGCTCAACTGCAAAAGCCATATTTTTTAATTTAACTTTGCTATCATTTTTATAATTTGAAATTGTTATTCCAGCATGGATTAAATTCCTGCCAAGTGAATGTCCTGATAAATTTTTAACAACAGAATATTTGCTTCCTAAAACTTTTTTTTGAATCACATCACTAATATCACCAACAACAGAATCAGCATTTAATTTTTCTAAAGCATTTTCTAAAGCAGCTTCATTAAGTTCAATCATTTCTTTAAATTCTCCATTTTCTGTCAAGTCTAGAGAAAAAGCAACATCAGCAATATATCCGTCTATTGAAACACCCAAATCAACTTTTAACAATCCCTCTGCTTTTGTTTTATCATCAAAAGAAGGAGTATAATGGGCAGCAATTTCATTTAAAGAAAGATTAACAGGAAAAGCCAATTCCCCGCCAAGTTCTTCAATTTTTTTATCAATTTTATCAGCAATATCATTTAATAGCATGTCTTTTTTAATAAAATTTTTAGCATAATCTTTAACTTTAGCAGCAATTTTCCCAGCTTTTTGATATGATTCAATTTCTTTAGATTGCATAATTATATATAAGCTAAACCAAGATTTTCTTCAGGAGGAGTTATAAGTTTGTCATAAACTTTTTGAAGCCTGTCAATAGCAGAATCTCCTAAATCTTTCATTACTTTTCTAACTCTTCTTTTCCCTTCTTGTTTTCTTGGAACAGCATATATCCCAAGATTATTTACATTTTCAACTCCCTTAACAGCAAAATTATGAAAAACTAAATCAAATCCTTTTTTCTCTATTGTATATGTTTCTCCATGTTTTAACTTAGATAATTGTGGTGTATTTTTATTAATTAAATCTTCAATTGCCATTGTTCCTAATTTGCAAATTCTAAAAAAATTCTCACCATTATGAATATTTTTCCCTTCAGACCAGATAGATATTGGAGATTTTCTAAATCTTCTATCAATTGAATATAAAGTTCCAAGCACAATCGGCATAACAACACTATTAGGAACATAAGCTGCTTTTACTCTTTCAGACATCTTAGGCATGTGCTTTGTGAGAGCTGTTGAAACAATTTTCTTAGTTACAGCTTCATACTCAACCATTTGTTTTCTCGCTTTACCAACATAAGCTCCAACACCTTCAAGAATTTTTTGTTCAAGAAAATTTTCTAAATCAGCATTTTTCTTTCTAAGTTCTCTGTTAGCTCTAACTAACTTTAATCTTCTTCTTTTTTCTCCTGTAATATCTAAAATACAAGAACGAAGATGAGCTAATCTTTTCTGCTCCCTATATGGAACATATCCCCAAATATCCATTAAATATCTAAAATTACCTCTTTTTTATAATTTCCCTTTTTTTATAATTTTTCTTTTCTCCAGCGCTCTTTTGGAAGAAAATTCAATAAAGTTTCCCCCTTGTTGCTAATTTTTCCAGTTCCAATAAAATCTCCTGATTTTTTTGATTTCACAGCAACAAACCCTCTTTTATTAGTCTCTCCTTCATCAAATTCAAGATTTCCCCCTTTAAACCACTCCCCCTCCTGCTTTTCATCAAGTTCAATTATATTCCCTTTAATTTGTTTTTTCAAAACATGAAGTGCATCAAGCGAAAGCCGTGTTTCTTTTTCACCTGTTTTTTTATAAACCATTTCTTTTCCAAAATATAATCCAACACCTTCAATTGGAAATAATCTCCAAAGCGCCATCAACTCTTCATTACTTAAACTTCCTGAAAAAACTCTTAATCTTTCATTACCTGTTTTAATTAACATTTGCGAAATTTTTTCAACCCCTAAGTATGAAACAGCTTCAATAAATTTTTTCTTTTTCGCCTTATCAAGTATTGTAATTTTCATTTTCTTAAAAATAATATTTTAATTTTATCCTTAAGTTTTTTCATAGCTTCTTTTTTCTTATTATTTTTTATAATTATTAAATCAACCTTATGAATATTTTTATTATATTTAAAATATCTAAACGAATTATCCTTGTAAACATTAAACCATAATTCATGAATCCCCAAATCTTTCCAATTTTCGGGAATTTTGGAATTTTTCCTTAGAAAAATAATCAAATCTATATCGCTCCCGCAATGACCATTATATTCTTTTTCATAAAGTCCAAATTCTTCCCTTGCAAGGCTTCCCCAGAGAATTGCTTTTTCGATTTCTTTAAATTTTTCAAATAAGGGAGCAATAAATTTCTTAAATTTTTTTAACACATCCCCTTGATTTTTATAAATCTTTTTATTTGGCTTTTGCATTTTTCATCCAATTTTTATTTAAATTTATAATAGTAAATTTTTTATTTGCTTGTTTAATGAAATATCTTGCTAAATCTTCTGGCATTTCCTTACTCAATCTCTCAAATTTATCCCATGGTTTTTTCTTGATTTGTTTTTTAACTTTCATTTTATTATCTGTTAGTTCAAATATATCTAATAAGACAGCATCTTTGTTAATTACCCCAATATTTGAAGTAAACTTGAAGGTTTTTTCATGGATACCATATCTCCATAATTTAATCATTAAATTAATTGATAAATCAATTAATTTTTTTGCTTTACTAAAATCTTTTTGAGGTGTGGATTTATTAATAATATCTTTTAA
>NZBH01000031.1 GCA_002687815.1 archaeon
ATTTACTATTGAATTTAAACATTCTTCAATAGTTTCTTTCCCATTATAAACAGGGACAATTATTGATATTTTCATTGATGAAAAAGAAAATTTACCCTTTAAATTAATTTGTATCTTAAAAAGTTAACTTGGATCATACAGATATATTTAAAATTGTTTTCTAGGCATTTTCAAATTCTATCTTTGCTTTTTTAACCAAATATTTTAATTTCTCTCCAGATAAAAATTCTGTTTTAATTTTAGACTCCACTATATTTCCAGCTATTAAATACTCACTAAAGTTTCTATCTATTATTTCAATACCATATTCTTTAGGATTATCCCAGATTTTAGTTCCTGGGAAAGGAGTCATTAAATAAAAATCTGCAGAAGTTAATCCTTGTTTTTTTAATCTTTTAGCAAACTCTATTGTTTGATTTGCTGTTTCTTCAGTTTCTCCAGGAAGACCAACCATAAAGAACCCTTTAACATTAATTCCATATTTACTGCATAATTTAACAACCTCTTCATTTTGTTTTGTTGTCATCATCTTATTTGCGTTTTTTAAAATTTTATTACTTCCACTTTCTATACCAATTGAAACTATTTCACAACCACTTTCTGCCAGAGCCTTTATCATCTCTTCATTTAAATTATCAGACCTTGTCATTATACGATAAGAAATATTTAATGGTTTTAATTTCTTAATTATTTCAAATGTTCTTTTTTTATCTAGTGTAAATAAATCATCTAAAAAATAGAAACTCTTAAACTTATACTTGTCAATTAATTCTTTTACTTCTTTTTCAATTCTTTCTGTAGAATGAAATCTTACTTTTCTGTTAATATTACCGCAAAATACACAATCATAAGGGCAACCTCTTGAAGTAACCAAAGTTGCTGTTCTTTTGCCATTTTGTTCCATATTATATAATCTCATATCAACTAGATCCCTTGCTGGTAAAGGAATCTCATCAATATCCATAACCTTTGGTGGAACCACTATTCTTTCATTTGGTTTTTTTAATATTTCCTCTACTACTCTTTCTCCTTCTCCCACACATATATAATCAAAATTCTTTGGTAAACTTTCATGTAGAACAATAGCATGATAACCACCAGCAATAATTTTAATTTCTTTATTATGATTTTTAATTAAATTTGCTAAACTTATTGCTTCTGGCATGATTGAAGAAGTATAAACACTTACCCCTACGTATTCTGGTTTAAAGTTTTTACAAATACCTAATAATTCTGCTTCAGTTTGGTGGTTTCCATCCCAAACTCTAACTTTATGCCCTTGTTTTCTTAAATGGGCGGCAATAAATAATAAACTTAATGGCGGTCTATCGCCAAAATGTTTTATAATTCTTTTTTCATTTGGGTATGCCAATAAAATTCTTTTTTTCATTTTATTTAAATTCCCTTATTGAATCTACAATTAATTTTGAAGGTGAAATAATATCACTTAACATTTCTGTCTTATAATTTTTATAACTATTAATAAAATCTTCAATTATTTTTTTATTAAATTTTGTTAATACAACATTTTTCTCTAAGCCTTCTTTTCTTTCTGTTTCATATCTTAACAAAATACATGGTTTTCCTAAATAAAAACATTCTTCTTGATTACTACCCCCATCTGTTGCTACAAATTCTGATTTATTTATTAATCTAATAAATTCAAAGTAATTATATCTCGGTCTTAAATCAACATTATTATTTTGTTCCAATCTAGAAATGAAATTATACTCTTCTAATTTCTTTTTAGTTGGTGGATGAAGAATAAACAAAACTTTAAATTTTTTTGAAATATTTTCTATAATGTCAATTATATCTTCAAATCTTTTTTTATTAAAAATATTCTCAAACCTATGTATTGTAAAAACTACATATTCATCATTAGGAATATTTATTTTTTCATCTTCTTTGTTTTTAATCGCTAATGCTAAAGAATCAAATAATGTATTTTCTTTTGTATTAATTTTTTTACCTTTGTATTTCCTTAAATTATTTAATGTCCATTCTCCCGGACAAAAATAATAATTAGATAATTTGAATACTAGAATCCTTGTTATTTCTTCTGGAAAAGGATTTAATAGATTAAAACTTCTTAATCCAGATTCTACATGGGCTATATTTAATTTTGTAATTTTTCCCATTAATGCTCCAAGAAAAGTAGAAAAAGTATCTCCGTGTACTAAGACTATGCCATTTTTATCATTCTTAAAAATCTCTTTTTTATTTTTAAAAGTTTTAAACAATATTTTAATTATCCATAAAGCCATTTGAAAAATTCCAGTAATATCTTTTCCAGAATATAATATATAGTCTGGTTTTTTTAGTTTGAAATTACTTAATAACTCATCAATTGTTTCTTTATGTTGGCCTGTAAAAATAAAATTATAATCTATTTCTTGTTTCTGTAACTCTATCATTACAGGAGCCATTTTTATCAATTGGGCTTTTGTGCCAAGAATTATATGAATCATTTATTTGCACCATTAAATTCTTCTTTTTTTAGCCTAAATAAGATCTCTTCTTGTAACTTTCTTTGTCTATCAAACATATCTGCTAAAAAAGCAAGAATAATTAATAAAAAACCAAAAAATAGCAATATCACATTTATATAAACTAAAAACATATAGGGATAAATTTGATGAATAATTAGCCATCTTATAGAAAGGACCAGACTACTTGTAAAACCGACTAAAAATACAACTAGACCAATAAAACCAAAAAATTTTAAAGGTTGATAATCCCGCATTGTCCTTAAAATTATAAGTAATGCTTTAACACCATAAGAAAATACATTATTAATTAATTTAGATTTTCCTTTTCTTTGACCTTTAACTTCACAAGGTACTTCTATAATTCTAAATCCTCTGCTAATAAGATCTATAAAAACTTCTTGAGTGTAAGTATACTCCCCAAATAGAGTCATACTTAAAGCAGCTTTCCTTGAATACGCACGAAAACCACATTGTGTATCTGTATATCTTCTTCTAGTTATTATGTTGACTAATTTTGTAAATAACTTATTACCAAATCTCTTAATCAAGGGCATTTTTGGCAAGTATTTCTTATGGAGAAATCTAGAACAAGTAACCATATCTGATTTTTCATCCAATATTGGTTGTATTAATCTTGGAATATCTTCTGGGTTAAATTGTCCGTCAGCATCTATACTCACAATTATATCTGCCCCAATTTTAAGAGCATTGTTTATACCTGTTTTAAATGCAACACCTAGCCCTTTATTTCTTTTATGAGAAATAACTTTGGTTGCTCCTGCTTCTAATGCAACATTAACGGTATTATCTCTTGAACCATCATTAACTACAATAATTTCTGCATCTTTAACAATTTTTTTTATATCTCTAATTACAAAACCAAGTGTATTTTCTTCATTCAAAGCTGGTATGATTACTACTATTTTTTTATTTCTCATATTTAACTATCAAATCTCATTAACAATATGGGCTATCATATCCAAATCATCCTTGCTAACTAAAGGATGTATTGGTAAACTTAATACTTGTTTTACAACTTTTTCTGTTACAGGAAATTTTAATTCATCTATTTTAAGATATTTGTATGCTTCTTGTTTATATGCTGGTAATGGATAGAATACAGATGGCTGGATTCCTTGTTTATTTAAAACTTCAATCAATTCTTCTCTTGTTTTTGGATAATCCTCAGTTATCTTTATTGTATATTGGTGAAAAGCATGTTTACAATTTTTTTTTGTTTTTGGTGCTATAATACCTTTTAATTTTAATTTATTTGTTAAATAAGTTGCATTTTCCATTCTGTTTTTATTAAATAAATTGAGTTTTTTTAATTGTGCTAAACCAATTGCTGCACATATTTCAGTCATCCTGTAATTAGTACCAACAACTTTATGGTAATACCTTTTTTTAGAACCTTGATTTACTATCATTTTTGCTTTTTCTGCAATTTTTTTATTATTTGTAGTTATCATGCCTCCTTCAGAGGTTGTCATGTTTTTTGTTGGATAGAAACTAAAACAACCTGTGCCAAAAGAACCAGCTTTTTTCCCACAATATTCAGCACCATGTGCTTGGCAAGCATCTTCTATTATTTCCAAGTTATGATCTTCTGCTAAATCTAGAATAGGATTCATATCTGCTGGATGCCCATAAAGATGTACTGGTAAAATAGCTCTTGTTTTTTTATTTATTTTTTCATTTATTAAATCTGGATCTAAGTTAAACGTATCTTCATCTATATCTACAAAAACGGGTTTTGCTCCTGTAAATAAAATAGAATTTGAAGTTGAAATAAAAGTAAATGGTGTGGTGATTATCTCATCTCCGCTTTTAATTCCACATGCTAATAATGAAGCATGGAGTGCACTTGTTCCAGAAGATGTTGAAATTGCATAGTTTGTATTACAAAATTTAGCAAATTCTTCTTCAAATCTTTTAACTTTTTCTCCCTTAGTTAATATACCAGAACTTAAAACTTCTAATACTGCCTTTTTTTCTTCATCACCTATTATTGGTTTTCCTATTGAAATCATTTTAACTCCCTTACTGCTTCAAATAATTCATTAACCTCTATTTTGTCAGTACAATAAATTCCTTCTTCTATTTTTTTCTTATAACAGCAATAACAATCACTATCGGCAATTATTTTTCTACCTTTTCCATATAAATCAATTTCTGCAGCACTTGTTGGACCAAAAAAAGCAATAACTTTTTTTCTTAAAGCTATTCCTAAATGCATTGCTAAAGTATCACTTGTAATAAAAATATCACATAAATCTATTAGAGCTGCAAAATTTCTTAGGGTATTATCACATCCAGCATCAATTATTTCAACACCAGATTTTTTAAGTATTTCTTTATTCCTTTCTTTTTCTTCAGGTCCACCAAATAAGATAACTTGTACATTAAGTTCTTTTACAAGTCTTTCAGCTAATTCAACTGTCTTATTAACATTAATTTTTTTGAGTTCCCACCTTCTCCCAGCACCAGTATTAAGACCAATTATAGTTCCTTGTAAATTGTGTTTTTTAGCAAACTTTAATGAAAAATCTTTTTCTTTTTTTGTAAGATTAAAAATATACCCCTCTGATTCAACATCAAGCATATTTGATAAATGATTTTGGAATGTTTTTGTATTTGATTTTTTAAGTTCATTTGCTTTTTCTTTTCCAAATTTAGAAATTAAACCCATATCAAACCAAGTTACAGAATTAGACGTATAAACTTTTTTTCCACCATTAAGATAACAACCAACAAGCTCCTCTTTTCTAATTTTTGTAGCTATATCACAAGCTTCCTCATCTAAACTAATTACTAAATCAAATTTACCTAAATTATTATAATTAGTATAAATATCATCAATTAAATTGTTATTTTGTAAAATTACAGAACCTTCTTCTTTTGTTAGCCAACTTATTTTACAATCCTTATATTTTTCTTTTAAGCCTCTAAGTATACAGGTTGTTCTTAATATATCTCCAAGGGCCCCAAGTTTTATAATTAATATTCTCACTTTGTATTCTTATTATAAATGTCTGTTATTTTTTTTATTAATTTTGTTGTAGAAAAACCTTCGACTTTTTTTACTATATAAACTTTACCGCCATACTTTTTTACAGTTCGTGCCTCAATACAATCATGACCATAATCCTCACCATTTACATGTATGTTTGGTTTAATATCTTCAATAAATTTTAAACAATCAGGTTCACCATAAATAGTAACATAATCAACACACTCTAAGGCTGCTAACATTTCAGCCCTATATTGTTGTTGTATTAAAGGTCTTAAGGCCCAATCCTTGTAATCCATGTGCTTTTTCCAAGCTCTTACAGATTCATCACTATTAACCCCTACAATGAGAACATCACCTTGTTGTTTAGCTTCCTGAAGAAGCTTAATATGGCCAACATGCATCATATCAAAACTGCCATTAATTGTAACTATTGTTTTGCTCTTATTTCTTAATTCTTCAACTAATTCCTTTATTTCTTCTTTTGTTTTAATTTTATTCATTTTTATTATTTAATATCCATTTAGCAGCATCTAATAAATCATCTGCCACATAATCGGGTTTAATGTTATAAGATTTATCTTTACCGCCTTCTCCAGTTTTTACTAAAATTGTTTTACATCTGGATCTCTTTCCAACTTCAATATCACTTGTTTTATCTCCAATCATTATACTATCTTGTAAGGTTAGATTATATTCATTTTTAGCCCCCATAATTAGTCCTGGCTCTGGCTTCCTACAATCACAATCTACCTTGTATTTTCCAATCCCTTTTTCAGGATGATGTGGGCAAAAGTATATGTTTTCTATTTTTATTCCTTTTTCATTCAATCTTCTTATTAATTCATGATTAAATTTATGCATATCTTCCTCTGTATAATAACCTCTTCCAACCCCTGATTGGGATGTGATAACTATCAATTTATATTCAGTTTTAGTAAGTTCTTTTAGTCCTTCAATTGCATTCTTTTCAAATTCTAAATCTTCTAATTTGTATACATAACCTTTATCTACATTTATGGTCCCATCTCTATCAAAAAATATTGCTTTATTCATTTTTGGTTACTCTTTTTATTTCTCGACTCCATTTATCATGACTTCCAAAGTTGCTTTTTGTTAATCTATAATTATCCTTATTTAGGTGTTGTGTTGAAAATTCAAAAAAAATCGTGTCATGCAAAGCTCTAAAGCTATGATACTCTCCTGGTTTTATATGAATGGTTCTTTCTTTTCCAAGTTTTGAGTATTTTCCTTTATGTATAATCTCTAGTTTGCCATCCAAAATATAAAATGTTTCTTCCTTAATTTTGTGCATATGATAAGAACTATAATGATCTTTTTTAATTAACATTTTCTTCCCGCAATACTTCTTATTATTTACTATTAATTGTTCTTCTCCCCATTTTTTAGGAATTGTTTTTATATTATTAATAAATGAATTTTTCAATTCTTCTCCAGTTATCTCTGCAACACCTGGTTTGCACACTACAATACCCGCTGCTTGATTTGCCAATTCAGCTGATTCTTTTAACGGGTAGTTAGAAATTAATGCTAAAGTTAAAACAGCTAAAAATGTATCCCCTGCACCTGAGACATCATAAAACTCCTTTGGAGTGGTTTGGATATGCAAAACATTATTATTATCTCTTTCAAATACAGAACATCCTTCTGAACCATTTGTTATCACTATATTAGCATTTAATTTTTTGACAAGTAACTTACCTGCTTTTTCAATATCACTTACCAAAGTCATTTCAATCGCTTCTTTTCTATTTGGTTTAAGGAAATCAACACCCTCATAAAATTTAAAATTCATTGGCTTACAATCTGCTGTTATTAATTTATTATTTCTTTTTGCTAAAGATATTGCTTCCTTTACAAAATTTTTAGTTAACACACCTTTTGCATAATCAACCAATATAACTGCGTCTACTTCCAAAATTTTTGGTTTAATTAATGACAATAATTCTTGTTCAATTTCTTTTCCTATATTTGTTGAATCTTCATGGTCTATTCTAAATAAATTTTGATGAGAAAATCCGCGAATTTTTTCAGTAGTTGGTTTAGATACTTCTAATATACAAGATGTGCTTATGCCCTCTTCTTTTAATTTTTCAAACAAGATTTTTTTGGCTTCATCTTTTCCGACTATGCCAGACAAATATACCTGTGCCCCCAAAGAAGTAAGATTTTTTGCAAGATTCCCAGCCCCACCAGGATTATATGTTTCTTTTCCAACTTTAAGAACTGGAACTGGAGCTTCTGGAGAAATTCTTTCAACATTTCCCCAAATATATTTATCTAACATTATATCGCCTATAACCATAATTTTCTTGGTTTTGAATTCTTCTAAAATTTTTAGAAATTCATATCTCATTTTCCATCCATTCGACATAATCTTTAATGCCTTCCTTAACATTAAATCTTGCCTTAAATATTAGTTTCTCCTTTGCAAGAGTTGTATCAGCTTGTGTATTTGCTTGATATGTTTTAGGATCATAAGGCATATCAAAATATTCTGGCTTAAAATTAGTTCCTAAAATCTGATTAAGAACATTAATTAGTTCATTAAAGCTTGTAGCAATACCAGTACCCACATTATAAATACCAGAAGGTGCGTTAATTGCTTTTATTGTAGCATCAACAATATCTTTAACATAAATATGGTCTCTTTTTTGTTCACCAAATTTAAATAATTTTGGTGTTTTGCCAGCTTTCATTTGATTATAAAGGTGAAAGATCATAGAAGCTGGTCTTCCTTTATGAGCCTCTCTAGGTCCAAACACATTAAAATATCTTAAACCAACAATATGCATCTTATCAAGCAATTCAGAGGCAATTTCGTCCATCTTTAATTTGGATTTACCATAAGCGGTTATAATCTCCTTATCCTGATCTTCTTTCATAGGTAAGGAGCCATTACCATAAAGATTAGCTGTAGAAGTGTAAATTAATTTTGCATTATGTTCCTGTGCTAATTTCACCATCAACTTAAATCCTTCAACATTCTTATTATAAGTCTCTTCATCGTTATCGTGTCTTGGGTCTGTAATTGCTGCTATGTGAAAAATAACATCAAATTTATTATCAAATTTAATGGGTTGAGATATATCAGACGCAATAAATCTGCCTTTAAACTCTTTAAGATTTTCTTTTGTTCCAGAAAAAAGATTATCAACTATAATTACTTCATTTTCCCCCCTCTCAAGTTTAAGAGCAAGATTAGATCCTATAAAACCCGCTCCACCTGTTACAAGCACTTTCATTTTGATTATACTAATTTTAATAATTTAGATATACAATTAAAGCCAATTATGTGCGTATATTGGAATTAGGAAGGTATATAAATCTTATTTATCAGAAGTCTATATATCTTCCCTTATAGAAAAAATTTCTAAATCTAAATAACCCATATTAAACTAGAAAAAAATAATTCTATCAAAACAACATAAAGAACAACTTGTTTTTCAGTAAATTTACCTGTTCTTGTAAAAAAATGTGGTATTGAATAAATTTTTTTATACTTAGAATGAATCTTACCATCTTTGCAATAGCCATAACTCTGTGGTTTAAATTTACCCCTTAACTTTAAGAAAAATTCAATAAAAAAAGGTATAGAAACAATTAATGCAGCTTTTTCTATATTTCCTAAAATTGCTATACTGGCAATTACAGCACCAAGCAGATAAGTCAGAGAATCTCCCGGCAGGATTTTTGCAGGAACTTTATTAAAAAAGAAAAATGCTAACAAAGCACCAAAAGTAACAAATGCTATTAAAGTGGCAATTTTTGTACCGTTAAAATAAGAATAAATTCCAAGCATCCCTGTATAAACCAAACCCAACCCTGTTTCCAGACCATTGAATCCGGCTAATAAATTAACCATATTTGCTGCACCTACAACTGCAATTGGAACCAAAAGGAGAGGGTAAAGGAAAGATGTATTAAATATTATTTTAGTAAAAGGTATACTCATTTGTGTAATACCAGCATTAACTACCATTAAAGGGATTGCTGCAGGTAAAACCAATAATGGTTTCTGCCATTGTTTTAAACCAACAGAACGTTCTTTTTCTGGACCTATTAAAAGATCATCTATAAATCCAATAGCAGTTATTATTAAAATACTGACTAATGCTGCTAACAAAGGGGTTATAAGATTATTAGGAACTTTATAAAAAAAGGTTTGTATAAAAATAAAACACATAATACCTATGAATATACCAATAAAAACTGCTAACCCGCCAGAAACAGGAATTAAAGGAGTTTTTTCCTTATTCATATCTTTAACTTCTAAATTAATACTTTTTAGATATCTTATAATTTTTGGAACTAGAATTAATGTTATAAAAAAACTTATTAAAGAACAAATAAATAAAATCATTTTAGATATCTTCTTCAACTTCACTTAAATATTTTTCTTTTATTGCTATATTTTCTGGATAAGATATTTCCCAAATTTTTAATGGTCCAATCAACCTACCTGCATATATTGCAAGAGGTGTTATATTTTCATCATTATATACTTCCTTAAAATAACTAAGTTCTTTACCCAATAAAAATAAGTTAACCCAGAGGGTTTTTCTAGCCCTCTCAGAAATATATATAGCTCCGGCAAAAAAATTAAGCCCTTTATTAGGCGTATTATCTGACTCTATTGTTGGAATTAGTTTTAAACAACCCTTTAGGCCAGATTGTTCAAAATTAATTTCTTTATCAAGATAAACACAACCAAGGGGAACTTTTATTTGTTGTCCATTGTAAACAATTAAAGCACTTGGTTGTTTAATAATCATCCCCCCATCAGCTTCTGCTAAGGGAATAAAAAATCCGGCTATAGCTGCATTCTGTTTTGGAAACAATTGACCATCATATATAAAATCTTCATCAAGCATTGTTACCCCCTGATAAACATATATAATCTCATCCCTGGTTTCTGTTACTATTTCAGGATTTGTAATAAATGTATTTATCCAAGAATATCTATCATAATTTCTATCTGAACCAATGCTAGAATAAGCAGGATATTTTCCTACTTCATCTGATATTATTAAAAGATGGGTTGCATCGTGCACTTTTAAAAATTCTAAAGCTTCTATTTCATTATTTGATGTAAGAACCGATCTGGCCATAAAGTTGTTCCAAGGGGCAATAAAATTTCCACCATCTAATATTGTATTCCTATTAGCACCAGTTTGTACCCAATAACCATAATCCCACCAATGGGCAAAAACAGAATTTTCTGGTGTATTTTCTCTAACCCATTTCATTGCTTGTTGCCACTGCTGGTGATAACTTGGTCCCATATATTTAGCTGAACCAGAACTAGCTTTAGCAAATTTAACTAGAATACCATCGTAACCATATTCTTTCCCATTAATAATAATACTAGAAGAAAAAACAATAAGAAGAATAATAATCAAGCTGATAATTTTATATATCCTATCCTTCAATTTTAAAGAAAAATCAATCCCACTAACTATAAGAGAAGAAGCAAGTATTGTTGCAATTGGTGTTAAAACTATAAATAACCTTATTGCTCCCCTTGCAGCAATTATCATTAAAAAAAACCAAACAAAAACAAATGTGTATCTTTTATCAAAAGTTTTAATTTCTCTAAAAATTTCTTTATCTTTATAAAAACTATATAAATAGAATAAACCAGCTGCAAGTAAAAATATTATTAGTGATCCTAGATATAAAAAATTTGCCACTGATGTCTCTCCATTAAATATCTTTGCTTGTCTAGAATACCTACTAAAAATAAATGCAGAAAGAAAAGCAATGTACAAAACTAAAAAGAGCCATTTAAATTTTTTAAATGATTTTGCTAACTGATAAAATAGAAGTATAGAACCAATAAAAAAGAAATAAAAAAACCATCCAAAATTTTGTTTCCAATCAGTAAAATAAGGTTGATGAGATTCTGCTACAGTCAATGTAATTCTTCCAGTTCCAAATGGATGAATGAATTCCTCTTTAAGATCTGAGATTTTGTTTGGTAAAAATGTTGGGCTAATAAAAATTGAAGTTATTAAGGTAACAAATAATAAAGATGCTACTAAAGATGCTAAACCTAAGGGAACTCTACCTTTTATTTTTTCTTTTATAACTTTATTTCTTTTTATTAAATAAATCAAAATAAATCCTGTAAATAAAACTAAAAATGATATACCGGTGGTATATGAAGTTAAAAGATTCCTAAAATCAAAACCTATTTTAAATTTGAATAGTATTAATGTTACAAAAAGTAGCCAAGATGTAAAAATATAAAAATCCTTTTTAGTAAACTTATCTAAAAATATTTCAATTAAATTGAATAAAGCAATAATTATAAGAAGAAAAGTACCGCCCCCCCAAGCAAGATTCATCAAACCTGTTGAAACTCCAGACAAAGCTCCAAATAAAACAGCTATTTTAACTTTTTTTGATTGCCATGCTACTACATAAAAATAGATAGCAAGAAACATTAAAAAAAGACCAAGAGGTTCTTTATCTGAAAATCCAGCCATAGTTCTATAAAGAAAGGTTGGTATTACTGCTAAGAAAGCTGTTGAAAATAAGGCAATTTTGCTATTAAAAAGTCTTTTAACTAAGAGAAAGAATACTATTAACATTGGAACAAAAAAGATTACCGGATACAAAACATCTACATTTGCTAAAGTTATTGAAGGTACAAAAACTTTTATTATTTTATATAAATAAGCAATTGTATAAGAAAGAAATGGATTTGTTTTTGCTGTTTCTAATCCTAGTGGAACATTACGCATAGTATCAACTACCATTAATTTTCCATGATCTACAATATACTGAGCGTATCTTAAAAAAACATGTGGATCTAAAGCTAAGGGTATATATTCTCCTGTTGTTGCATCCTTTAATAAATGTAAATTAGAAAGTCTTATTTTTGTTCCAAACCAAACTATGATTGCTAAAACTATATATATTATCCATTTCTTTTTCTCTTTTACAGATTTTATTATTTTTTCTCTTGTTTGTTCTAAGTTATCATCCATTTTAAAATAATAGAGGTGTAATAAAAACTTCAATTAAAGCTGCAATAAACAAGAAGAACACTGCAATTACTAATAAGTCTAAAGAATCTGAAAATACTTTTCTAAAATTACCCCCAGAAAGATTGTGCCTAATAATTGCAACAGAAATTATTCCACCAGATAAACCCCCAATAAAATATGCTAATATTTCCGGAATTCCATGAATAAAATATCTTAATAAGCCCAAAGAGAATACATGGAAATAAGACCAGATCTTTGAAATACCAAATAACTGTGCAGAAGCTGCTAAATTATTACGTATAAAATTTCCTATTGCTGCACTTATAACAGAAGCATTCCAAGTTAAAATAAAAATTGCTCCAGCACCGTAGAAAAAAGAAAAGAAAACACAAAATAATAACACCTTTAGATTATTAAAAAATATTTGAGAAAATGTATTGGCTAAATTAATAGAACCACCAGTAAGACGAGCATTTATTGCTTCTATTGTTTGGGTTTGTATTCCAAATACTGTTTGTACTAATTCTGCAGGTAAAACAATATACCAAATAGAAAAAGCTATAACAAAACCCATAAAAAGAAATACAAAAAATTTCAAAGCTTTACCATGTTCTCTTAAAAGTCTTCTTTCTCCTGTTATTTCAATATCTTTTTTCTCTTCTAATTTTAATGTACTATACATTAAAGGAACACAAGCAAAAACAGTTAAAAAAACCATAACCAAACTAGAATATTCTTTGAATATCCATATACTTAAGAAAATGGCAATCGAAGCATATAATAAACCAATAAAAAACATTTCATATGGTTGACGCTCTGCTTTTAGCGGATTTACCAAGGATTCTAATACCATAATTTATTCGATACGTAATATATTTATATATTTTTTGTAAATTTGGTTACTTACTTTATTAACAGTAATGTTTATATACAAAATAATAGATTTTACAAAGTATGAATTTTAAAGACATTTGTAAAAAAATAAAAGAGGTAAAAATCCAAGGTGCAACAAACATTGCAAGAATGGGTGTTATTTCTTTATCTTTCAAAAATGCTTCTGTTAAAAAGTTAATTAGTTTAAGACCAACTGAGCCATTATTAAGAAATGCTTTGCGTGTTGCAAAAAAATTTAGTCCAAAAATAGCTTTAGATCACATAGATTCTTCTGAAAAAAAAATTATTAAAAAAGGTGTTAGAAAAGTTAAGAAAGTTGTTTTTACCCATTGCCATTCATCAACTGTTGTTAATATTCTTAAAGAGGCTAAAAAGAAAAGGAAAAAATTTGAGGTTTATGTTACTGAAACTAGGCCACTGTACCAAGGAAGAATTACTGCAAAAGAATTAAGTAAAGCTGGAATTAAAGTTACTGAATTTATAGATTCTGCTGCAAGAGTTGCTTTAGAAAAATCTGATGTTATGCTAATAGGTGCTGATGCAATAACAGATGATGGGGAAATAATCAATAAAATTGGAAGTGGTATGTTTGCATGGACAGCTAAAAGATTAAAAGTACCTGTATATGTTTGTACAGATTCTTGGAAATTTGATCTAAGAACTCTTTCTGGAAAAGAAGAAATAATAGAGGAACGTTCTTCTGATGAAGTGTGGGAAGATGCTCCTTCCAAAATTTTAATAAAAAATCCAGCTTTTGAAGTTATTAAACCAGAATATATTACAGCAATTATATCAGATTTAGGGGTATTCAAACCATCAACGTTCGTAAAGAGATTCAAAAAGAAATACAAATGGCTACTAAAAAGAAATTAATTTGTTTTGACATGGATGGAACTTTGCTAGATGCAACTATGTCTCATGCAAAGGCATATTTTAAATCCATTGAAAAAAATAATTTAAGGAAAGTTTCAAAGAAAAAACTATTATTTAATTTTGGATTAGTTGGAAAAGTAGTTATCAGAAAAACATATCCTAAATTATCTGAAAAAGAAATTAAAAAAATAATCAAGGATCATTTTTACTTTTTGATGAATGAAACATATAAATCTGCTAAACCAATAAATGGTGTTAAAAACACAATTAAAAGTTTAAGAAAAAATTTTAAAATAGCTCTAATCTCTAATTGTAATCGGAAATCAATGTTAATTCTATTGAAAAAAACTGGTTTTAAAAAAGAATGGTTTGATTTGATTTTAGGAAGCGATGGAATTAAAAATCCCAAACCAGCTCCAGATTCAATTCTTAAAGCTGAAAAATTATTAAAAATGAAAGCCGAATATATGGTTGGAGATACAATCTATGATATTAAAGCAGGTAAGGCTGCAAAAACAAAAACCATAGCTGTCTTAACTGGTAACCATACAAGGAAAAGATTGAAAAAAGAAAATCCTTATTTAATTGTTAAAAGTGTAGCAAAACTAAGAAAAATTCTATAAAATGGCAAGTATTACAAATCCAAATCAAGCAATTTTAGTTGCTACTAGACACAATAAAAAAGAAAGTATTATTACAATATGTTGGCATATGAGAACTTCTTTTAGACCAGAATTATTTGCAATTTCAGTTGGGAAAAAAAGATTCTCTTATGGGTTAATTAAAAATAGTAAATGTTTCTCAGTTAATTTTATGCCTTTTAATTTAGAAAAAGAAATAATTTATTGTGGAACTCACTCTGGAAAAAATGTTGATAAATTTAAAGAAACTGGATTGACAAAAGAGGAATGTAGCAAAATTGATTGTCCCAGAATAAAAGAAGCTTTAGGTTATTTTGAATGTAAAGTTGTAAAAAAAATTATTACTGGAGATCATGTAATTTTTGTTGGAGAGGTTTTAACCAGTAAACTTAATAAGAAAGGAAAAAGATTATTTCAAGTAGAAGGCCTAAAATTTACAACTACACTTAATTAATAAGATGGTAAAAAAAGAGTTTGAATTTATAAATTTAAAATATAAACCAAAAGAAGACTTGGTTTGTTTATTTAAGATTTCTCCAGCTAAAAATATAAGTATGAAAAAAGCTGCTAACACAGTTGCTTTAGAGAGTAGTGTTGGAACTTGGACAAAAATTTCTGGAAAAAATTATGTAAAAAAACTTATGGCAAAAGTATTTTCTATTAAAAATAATTATATTAAAATTGCTTATCCTAAAGAGCTTTTTGAATCAAACAATGTTCCAAATATTCTCTCTTCTATTGCTGGAAATATCCTGGGGATGAAAGTTATTAAAGCTATAAGATTAGAAGATGTATCTTTTCCTAAATCAATTTTAAGAAGTTTTTCTGGTCCAAGGTATGGAATCCAAGGGGTAAGAAAAATATTGAAAGTTAAAAATAGACCTTTAGTTGGGACTATTATTAAACCAAAACTAGGATTAAATACTAAACATCATGCACAATCTGCTTACGAATCATGGATTGGCGGTTGTGATATTGTCAAAGACGATGAAAATCTAGCTTCTCAAAAATTTAATGTGTTTGAAAAGAGATTAGCAAAAACTCTAGAAATGGCTGACAAAGCTGAACAAGAAACTGGAGAGAAAAAAGCTTATCTTGTAAATGTTACTGCAGAAACTAAAGATATGCTGAAAAGAGCTCAACTTGCTGAAAAACAAGGAAGCAAATATATTATGATAGACATTATTACTGCTGGTTGGGCAGCATTACAAACTTTAAGACAAGCCAATTTCAAAATGGCTATTCATGCCCATAGAGCTATGCATGCTGCTTTTGATAGAAATCCTAATCATGGAATAAACATGATGGTTATTGCAGATTTTGCTAGACTTATTGGGGTTGACCAACTTCATATTGGAACAGGAATTGGAAAACTTGAAGGAAAAATTAAGGACATTGAAGATTTGTCTGAAGAAATTTCAATGAAAGATGTTAAATCAACTAATAAAAGATTAAAACAAAATTGGGAAAAAATAAAACCAGTACTTCCAGTTTCTTCTGGTGGCTTACATCCTGGTCATGTTCCTTTTTTAATTAAACATCTTGGAAAAGATCTTGTTGTACAAGCAGGTGGCGGAATACATGGACATCCACAAGGGACAAAAGCAGGAGCTAAAGCAATGAGACAAGCAGTTGATGCTGCAATAAAAAATATTTCATTAAAGAGATATTCAAAAACACATGAAGAATTAAAAAAAGCTATTGGTAAGTTTGGATATTAATTAAAATAGTAAAATTTTTAAAGAACAGTCGTTTATACAAAATAAGATTTTATGAAAAAGGGTGTAAATAAAAGGGTGCTAATTCCAGTTTTTGTTGTGATATTTGTAGTGGGATTGATATTTGGGAGTTTTTCTGAGGCTACAATTACAGGTTATGGTGGTGGAATTTGGGGTCCATGGCAAAGTCGTTATACAACTAAAGACTGGCTTTTATATGGTCGTGGAACAAATGCTATAACTGAAATTTCTGTTTCACCAAGTCATGTCCTCCCAGGAGAGCCAATAACTGTTAGTATAGATCCTGGAAGCGAGGGTGCAAGAAAAGAAGTTAAAATTTACAAAGTTAATGAACAAGGCTATGGTGTGTTGAAAAAAACAACTATGAGATTTTATTCATCTGGTATTAAAACTGTACAAAGGGGTGGTTTTAGTATTTTTGAAAATAAAACTTTTAATTTATATACTTCCCATAGTTGGTCACCTGGGTTATATGCTGTAAAAGTATATGATATTAAATCAAATCAATATATTAGTGGTCACTTTACGATTGATTATCTCAACCCAAGAAATGAGGATGTCATAAGAAGTGGCTTTAAAAAAATAATATACGGAGGTTAAATAATGGAAAAAAAGAACTTTGTTTATACTTTAGTTGTAACTTTTATTGTTGGTCTTTTTATGGGTGGATTTTTAACTGGTGCTGTAACAGGACAATTTTTTAGAAGACCAGTACCAACAACAATCTCTGTTTCTCCAAAAGAAGTTATAATTGGAAATACAGATGAAATAAGTGAATTAACAATAAAAATAACACCAGGTAATAGGGGATCAGAAGCAATTTATGAAATTAGAAGGGATGATCCCTATCGTGATGATGAAAAAGACCTAAAGATAATTGAAGATCAATGGTGCAAAGGGATGGATGATTTTGGAAATCCAGTAATAAAAACAGGAAGTGATAGAGGAAGTAAATGCTTTAGTCAAAAAACTTTTACGTATTCATTTCCAACAAGAGGATTTTTTGAAGGGAATGCATATTATGCAAAGGTATATGACTTTGCAACAAAAAGTTATGTTAAGTCTTATTTTAAAGTTAGAGTATATGAAACGCCAGATGCTGGTGCTTCAAGAAGTTAAGGAGGTGAATAAATTTGGATATTAATAAACCAACATTAATCGCAAGTATAGCGGTGGTATTTGTAGTAGGATTAGTATTTGGTGGTTTTACTAATATAGATGATGCAATTACTGGGCAAGGAATTAGAAGAGATAGATTAACAACAATTTCTGTAGAGCCAACAAGAGTACAAGCAGATGGAAGAATTACGGTAACAGTTACCCCTGGAAGCGAGGGAGCAGAAAGACCTGTTTATTTTTATAGCATTGGGGATATGGGACAATTAAGAGTAAGAATGGATGTAACCTATGGATTCTGCCCACACAACAATGTATGTAAAGATCAACAAACCTTTGAATATAAAATACCAAGTACATGGTCTGATAGAACATATGCGGCAACTGTAGTTGATGCTAGAACTGAAGAAAAGATTGTAGCATTATTCGAAGTTGGTTATGAAGAGCCAAAAGGTCACGCATAACTTTTTCTTTTATTTTTATTTTCCGAAAAATATTTAAGTATAAGTCTTTCTTTAAATTAAATAAAAATTGAGGTGAATATTTTAAATGGCTATGAAAAAACCAACATTAATTGCTACAATAGTATTGGTACTTATCGCTGGGTTGATTTTTGGTAGTTTTTCTAAGATAGAAAGACTTACTGGCTACTTTAGTTTTGGTAGAGGACCAAGTGAGGGTAGCATTAGTTTATCTCCATCTCCAAGAGGGGATTATAAGTTCTATACTGGTGAGAAAATAACAATAACTGTAATTCCAGCCAGCAGATTTTCTGAAACAAAAGGAACAGAAAATGGGGTTGAATTTTGGACAATTGGTGATATAGGACAATTAAGAGCATACATTATAAATACAGAAAAATACTGTATACATGGAAATGTTTGTACTTATGAACAGAATGGAGAAGAAACTTTCAAATGGAGAGTTCCAATGAGTTTTGCAGCATCTCTTCCGGGGAAAACAAGGAAATATGGGGCTGTAATAAGAGATTGGAAAACTGATGAAAAAAGTGTAGCTTATTTTGAAGTCTATTATGACAAACCAGAAGGACACTAAACTTATTTTTTTATTTTATGTTTTTTAATTTCTAAATGTCCTTTGTTAGCTATTAGAATAACTTCTTCATCTTCATTAAAACCAGTAATTTGAGTAGCTATTTTTGGCAATTTAATAATTCCAGCCTTTATATTTAGATTAGTAAGTATTTCTTTTATTTTACCATCATCTTTTGGTTTAACATTAGAATTAAGATCTTCTATTATTGTTTTATACTCATTTGTATTTTTATCTTGATGAAAAACTTTTGTTTGTTCATACAAATATTTAGCTATCTCTTTTGCTACATTTAATTTTGTAGTTTTTGTTATTCCCTCTAATCCTGGGGAACTATTTATTTCTATAACTAATGGTTTAGTACTTTCCAAAATATCTACTGCACATATCTGTGCACCGATAGCTTTTGCTGATTTTATAGCTATTTTTTTTGTTTCATTATCTAATTCATAAGGAATACCAATGCCACCCATGTGAATATTTGCTCTTAATTCATCATCTACTGCTTTTCTTTTCATTGAAGCAACAACTTTATCTCCAACTACAATAGCCCTTATATCAGTAGCTCCTTTGAGTGCGGTTTCTATGAATTCTTGTATTATATAGGGCTGGTTAAAAACTTCTAATGTATCTAAAATAGAATTAGCAGATGCTACAGAATCTGCAAACATTACACCCTTACCTTGTGCTCCTGAAGGTAATTTCATAATAACAGGATATTTTATTTGTTTAATCAACTCTTTTGCTGAAGAAGTAGTTGCAGCCAGGTATGTTTTTGGAATACATATACTTGCTTTTTGTAGTTCTAAAATAGTTAAAAATTTATTATGAGAAAGTGTAAAAGAAGAAGGTGTTAATGGCATGTAAACACTGTTACTTAAAGATTCTGCTATAGATCTTTCAAGAAGCATGTATTTATGAGAACCCCTAATATAAACACAATCATATTTTCCTAATGGTTCTCCTTTATATAAGATCTCAGAACTTTGTGAAGAAGTATGTACTTCTATATCTTTAATATTAATTGATTTTACAGTATCAAAAAAAGTTTTTGCTTCTTTAAGAACCATCTGGCTACTTTTTCCACTTTGACTAATAATAGCTAATTTCATTTATTCTCTGGATGGATCTATTAGAAATCCTTTTTTAAGAATATTCTTTCCAATTAGGATTTGGTATTTTAAGTTAGTACGATCAATTATATTGAAATTTACTTTAAAATTTTTATTTTTAAAAATTATCTCTGCTTCGACTAAGGGTCTTGTAGTGTTACCATGAGAACTTCTATATTTTTTTGTATCAAGAATTGGACCTAATTTTAGCTCTGCTGCCAAATTTATATCTATTGAACTTCCATCTGATCCCGTATCTATTTTTGCTTTTATTTCTTTATCCTTAATCTTTATTGTTTCTATTAATCCTATTGTTATCTTATTTGATTCCATCTCTATTCCCTGAAATTTAAGCGTTTTTAAATTTTTCTAAACTTGAAAGGAATTAAAAATATTTATAAATAAAGGTAAACCTTTAAGATTATGCACCATATTGAGCTTAAAAAATATTCAAAATATTTCTTCATTATATGTCTTCTTGGGCTTATATATGTATCATTTATAATAACAAAACCATTTATTCTAGCTATATTATCTGGGATCTTATTAGCTTATATTTTCCACCCCATTTATAAAAAATTAAATAAGAAGATTAAAAATAAAAGTATTTGTTCTATTTTAATGTCTATTCTTATTATTCTATTAATTGTGGGGCCCTTAATCTTTATTATGGGTACCTTATTAAACGAATCTTTACAATTCTATGAGAGAATAACAACAGGTGGTCTGTCTAAACTAGAACTCTTTCCAGAGGTTACTGGTAATGTAGATTTAGACAACTTTATTGTACAAGGTATTGAAAGGGCTATTCTTTTTGTAGTAAATGCTGCTTCAAGCTTTATTTTTTCTATACCTGCAAGAATTCTTGATTTTTTTATTACAATTTTTATCCTGTTTTATTTATTTAAAGATGGAGAAATTTTAGTTGCTAAAATTAAAAAATGGCTACCTATTAATAGTTCACAAAAGAGAGTTTTATTCAAAGAAATAAACGAAGTAACTTATGGAATAATTTATGGTTTATTTGTAACTGGTTTAGTTCAAGGAGCTGTTGGTGCCCTTGGTTTCTTTATTTTTGGAATACCTAATCCTTTATTATGGGGTATGGTTATGACTATCCTAGCTATTTTACCAGTTATTGGTCCAGTGCTTGTTTGGTTACCAATGGGAATAATTCAAATAGCATCTGGAAATTTATTTAGCGGTATAGGTATATTGGCTTATGGTTTCTCTATTGTAAGTACAATTGATAATATAATAAGACCAAAACTAATTAGCAAAAAAGTAAAAATACATCCTGTTTTCATCCTATTAGGAATTGTTGGTGGAATTAAATTATTTGGATTAATTGGGATTATTATAGGTCCACTAGCATTAGCAATTTTAATTGTTTCTTTAAGATTATATAATAGGGGCAAAAAGTGAAACTTAAGATCAAAGATGTTGACCTCTCTACCGGAGGTCCTTTAATTGTAATTTTAAATGAAGAAGATGCTAGAGAATTTGACTTACATGCTTTAGATAGAATTGTAATTAAAAAAAGGAAAAAAGAAGTTATTACCTCAATAAATATTTCAGAAGATAAAAAAAGTATTAAGCG
>NZBH01000032.1 GCA_002687815.1 archaeon
AAAATAACCCTTATGGTTCCTTGTTTGAACGAGGAAAAGGGAATTCCAAAAGTTATACAGGATGTTAGAGTTAAAGAATTGGAAGAAAAAGGGTATAAAATAGAGATTTTAGTAATCAATAACAATTCCACTGATAAGACTGCAGAAGTTGCAAGAAAACTTGGAGCAAGAGTAGTGGATGAACCAAAGCCTGGAAAGGGAAATGCTATTAAGACAGGATTTAAGAGTATTTCAGAAGATACTGATTATGTTGTAATGGTTGATGGAGACAATACTTATAAGCCACATGAAATGCTTCGACTTATTGAGCCTTTAGTATCTGGTTTCTCAGATGTAATAGTAGGTAGTAGGTTAGAGGGAAATATGGAAAAAAATGCAATGTCATTTTCACACAGGTTGGCAAATTGGTTCTTTACATTTCTTACTCGTTCTCTCTATAAGGCAAATATCTCAGATACTTGCACAGGATATTTTGCATGGACAAAAAAATCAGTACAAATTCTTAATGGGTATATAAATGAGGGAGGATTCGCAATAGAAGCAGAAATGATTACAAAAATGTCAAGATTGGGCTTGAAAATGCACTCAGTTCCAATAACTTATGATCCAAGGCATGGTGAAAGCAAACTCGCACCAATAAGTGATGGTTTAAAAATAACAGCCATGTTATTTAGGAATGTTAACTGGACTCCGGGGAAGTAATTAAATGTTATCCTTATTACTACTCTTATTATCTTTGATAGTGATTGTAATGATAATCTTTGTTAGTTATACACTAGTATATTACTATTATTCAAAAAAAGGTACTATAAAGCCAGGAAAGAAAGTTTTTCCAAAGGCAACATTAATAATCGCTGTTTATAACGAGGAAATGGTTCTAAAAAAGAAAATTGAAAATACTTCAAAGATAAATTATCCTAAGGATAAATTAGAAGTGATATTCTTAAATGACTACTCTATCGATAAGTCTTTAGAAATAATTAAAAAAGAGACTAAAAATTTTCCATTTAAATTTAAAGTTGTAAACAATAAGCAGGAAAAAGGTAAACCAGGTGCTTTGAATTATCTCCTGCCAAAGATAAAATCTGAGATTACATTTGTAACAGACTCAGATTCTTTGATTAAGGAGGATGCTTTAAAAATTCTAGTTCAAGATTTCCAAGATGAAATGGTTGGGGCAACAAATGCACAAATAAATATCTTAAAACCCGGAGAATCGAAGGAAACTTATAAAGAGGAGAAGGATTATAGATTTTTTTATAATATTTGGAGGAAAGGTGAAAGTAATTTAGATTCTGTTTCTATCTGTAATGGACCTTTGATGGCGTTTAGAACAAAACTACTAACTGGGGTAAAATTATCGAGTAGTGTGGATGACACAGAATTGATTTTTTCAATTATAAAAAAGGGTTTTAGGGTTGTTTATAATTCTCAAGCAATAGTGTACGAAGTAACTCCTACAAACTATTTAGAAAGAACAACACAAAAAATGAGAAGAGCTAGAGGATTAATTCATGTTTATTTAAAAAATATGGATCTACTTGGGAAAAGAAATTTTGGTAAAATAGTTCTTCCATATGCAATACTCACCCACGTCGTTTCCCCTTATTTGGTGTTCTTTGGCACATTAATCTATTTTTTTATTTTATTTAAAATTAATCTATCGTTTCTTACGTTAGGGTTTTTTCTGATTCCAAAATTGGGGCCTTTTGCAAGATCATTTATTTCAACACAAATAATTATGGCAATTTCTCCATTCTTCGCAAAAGGGTGGAATACTGCGAAAAGTTCTAGAGCGGAGTTGACCAAATGAAAGCAAATAAGAAAATAAGTGTTGTCTTGACACGGTATAATGAATCTAATAAGTTAATTAATCCTTGTTTAATCGCATTATCCAAACAAAAAAAGATAATTGCAACAGTTTATTTTTTAGATCAGAAAAAAAACAGAGAAACAAAAGAATTATGTGAGGGCCTAACAAGTACTAATATAAAAATAGTTTACAAAAATATTCCTGCAAAGCCACTTTCCTATGCAAGAAATTTAGGGATTAATTTAGCAAAAACAGAATTAGTTTTATTTATAGATTGTGATGCAATTCCTACTCAAAACTGGGCGTTTGAACTTGCACAAGCTTTTGAAGTAAACAAAAAAATTGCCATTGCTGGAGGAAAATCAGTTGCTAAATGGTTGGTTAAGCCAAAATGGTATCACAAATCCAATATTTTGATGGATATGTATTCAACTATTGATTTAGGCAATGGTGTTAAAGAAACTGAGAAGATTGTGGGAGTTAATTTTGGGTTGAATAAAGGGCTTTTAAAAAATGGGGCTTTTTTCGATGAAAATCTTGGTAGAAGGCCAGGGTCCCTTATGAGTGGAGAGGAATCTGATTTATGTAGCAGAAGTGAAAAAAAAGGATTTTTAACATTTTACACAGGTAGGGCGATTGTTAAACACCAGATTCAAAAAGATAGGATGCAATTCTCATGGGTCTTAAGAAGGTTTTATTATGCCGGTTGTGAAAAAGCTATTCTAGGAGGGATACCTAAAACTTATAATACTAAGAGAAATATATATGATAGGTTACTTTTGCCAGTAATTGTAATACCATATTTAATGGGGTTTTTAAGAAGTAAGATAAAAAATGCGGTTAAGACTTAATTCAAAGCTGAAAAATCTCCTTGCAAATACCAAGGAAGATTTAGAAGAAAAAAACGGGGAATTTAAAGAAGTAACTTGGTTTACACTAACAAAAAATAAACTCTTTTTCGGAATTCTGATGTTTATCTTATTAATTAACGTCCTAATAACTTTTGATTTAAATAAGTTTTATATTCGAACAAGTCTCGCTTTTATTTTCGTAATGTTAGTTCCAGGACTGCTTATTATGTTGTCAATGAAAATTAGAAGAATTAATTTTTGGGAATATTTTGTATATACAATTGGACTCTCCCTCTCATTTATTATGTTTGCAGGACTCGCAGTTAACTGGATATTGCCCTGGCTCAATATCACAAATAAACCATTATCTACAATTCCAATATTAATATGTTTTAATATATTCTTACTTGTGTTTTGGATAATTGCCTATCTAAGAAATAAGGATTTTCAATCCTTTAAAATTCAGCTTCCAAAACTTGATGCGTTGAATACTGTAATGTTCATCATCCCAATGTTTTTCCCAGTTCTTGCAATTCTTGGAGCATTCATATTAAACAATAACGGCCCAAATTATATTACACTTCTAATGTTAGGGGAAATTATTGCTTATTTTTTCGCTATTGTTTTACTTAGAAATAAACTTAATCCAAATATTTACCCTTGGGCGATTTGGATGATTGGATTAGCATTATTGCTTTCTTTTTCGATGAGAAGTGCTTTTTTGAGTAGTAGGGATCCAAATTTAGAATTCATGGTATCTCAATTTGTTAAAGATGCTTCTTTTTGGGATCTTAATTTACTGAGTGGTTTAAGTAATGCAAACTATGAGTTTATGTTAAGCGTGACATTGCTTCCTAATCTTTTTTTCATTTTCTTAAAAACAAGCCCACATTTAATAATCAAATTGTTTTTTCAAATTGTTTTTTCACTTGTTCCAGTGATACTTTATTTATTTTTTAATAAAAATTTTAATAGAATCT
Organism: archaeon; assembly: GCA_002687815.1. Classification (GTDB taxonomy): domain Archaea; phylum Nanobdellota; class Nanobdellia; order SCGC-AAA011-G17. The sequence continues at coordinate 3,645 of NZBH01000032.1, forward strand.
CTTCTTTTTTGGCTTGTTGTTTCTTTATGTTTCAACCAATGTTTTTTACTAGCCTCATACAAATATCTCCTCGGCAGGAAATTGCTTTTATATTTTTGGGCCTAATGTTTCTCGTATTATTTGCTAAGGGCATTAGTCCAATATTGAAAAAAAGCTTATTTCTAATATTTGGATTTAGCATGATTGTTTCCCATTATAGCACTGCATATATTGCATTTGCATTTTTTACATTAATGTATCTTTGTATTCTTTTGTACAAAAAATATGAGGCCAGAAAGATAAAAAAAGGAAAAATGTTTCCTGATGAGAAAGAAAAATTTTCTTTAACTGGAATTTTAATTTTATTATTGTTACTATTTGGATTTGTGTGGTATGTGCAAATTACGCCCACTGCAGACAGATTAGTAGACTTTGGAGATGAAAGCATTAGTAATATTGATAGGATATTTGATAAAACGGTTCAGAGTAGTTCCCAATCTATTTTTGAGCAGTTCAATATATTCTCTAAACCGAATAATCCTCCGAGTATGGAAGAATATTCTGAACAAATTGTTATAGATTTCAGGGAGAGATATCCCACGCATAATTTTTATGAGCCTGAAACTTATGAAGATTATAATTTCCAACCAAAATTTTCAGGTAATCCTGAAAATAAATTTGATGAAAACACTATTTCTCAAGTATCTTCATTAAGAAAAATTTTCAAGGCCCTTGGGAGTATTTTACTTTCAATAGGAGTTATTTATTTTCTCATATTGAAATTTTTAAGAAAAGAAAAGAAAATAAATGTTGAATATTCTTTGATGATTTTGGTAAGTTTTTTACTTCTTATTACTTTGTTAATTTTGCCATTTATTTCGTTTAGTTATGATACTGGTAGAACGTATCAGCAAATGTTGTTTATTCTATCCCCGATGATTCTTTTCGGGTTTGGTCCTTTGCTTAAAAAGAATAAGAGGATTATTTTTATTTCAATATTTATTATCTTATATTTATTATTCTTATCTGGTACGGTACAACAGTTTTATGGGGGCCCTGATACAAAGATATTTTTAGGCAATGCAGGTTATGAATATGATTCCCTATATACTCATCAATCAGACATATCATCTGGACAATGGTTATTTGATAATTATGATTCGAAAAAAACGATTTATACAGATAGTTTCTCATCATATAAATTACGATTATCCCAGAGATCCAAATTAGTAAATAATATAAATTCAAATATTTTTCCAGAAATAATTCAGAAATATGATTATGTTTATTTGGATTATAATAACTTTGCGAATGATCTTACATTAAAACTAGCTAGATTAATGCCTTTAAGTTACGATTATCCTAATGAGTTTCTAGAAGATAATAAAAATAGGGTTTATTCTAATGGGGAAAGTGCAATCTTCAAATGAAAACTAAACAAAAGATAGCTTTATTTGATGTTTGCGGGACAATCACAAAAACAAATAATACTTTCGACTTTATTGGTTTTGTATTAAAGAAAAATAAAGTAAGACATTTTTTATTTAAAATAATTTTATTAATACACTTTCTATATAATATTTCAAGAATACAAAAATTGTTTAAAGAAGATATTACAAGAATCTGGATTATAAGTTTATTGAGAGGTTACTCAGTTAAGGAAGTTCAAAAAAAAGCAGAAGAATATACAGATATTTTGTATAAAAAGAACCTAATAAATAAGAACATTATAGGTTTAATAGAAAAAGAAAAATTAATCAAACAGGAAGTAATCTTAATTTCTGCTTCAATAAATCTCCCTATTGAAGAGATTGGAAGAAGACTTGGAATTAAAAGGTTTTTTTCTTCTGAATTAGAGATCAAAAATGGAAAATATACTGGAAAACTAAAGTCCGACCTTTTAGGGAAAAAAGATTTTCTGTTAAAAAATAAGTTAAAAAACATTGATTTAGCAAATTCTAGTTTTTATTCGGATAATCGAGAGGACATGGCCCTTATGAAGATTATTCCAAACTCAAATGCCGTGATAAACTCTCTTGAAAAGGAGAGATTCTGGAAAAATAGTTTAAAAAAGAATAAATTAACAATAAATCTTATTATTAATTATAAGAATAATGTAAAAAGAAATTCTTTAAAAGAAGATACAAATAGTATTAATGAGAAAACTTTACCCTTTATTTATATTCCCACCTTTTATCATATTATAAGCAGGTTCCGTCTTAGGGGGGTAATTATTGAGGTATTTTTAAAAAATATCCTTCCAATTTCGATATTTATTTATCTAGTTTCAAGTGAAATTAATTCCATTATCGGATCTTTTATGTTAGTTCTCTTATCCTTCTTTGCATTTTTTTCTTTTTATGAAATCGGAGGATTATTCAATGATTTACATGCTCAAAAAGAAGGAGATCGATCTACACTGAGGATAAAACCTGGAACAAAGATTAATCATGGATTGTTTTTATTAATTAGAATAGTCACTTTTGGTTTGATTTTTTTATATTTCGTAACTAAAAATTATAACTTAATTTTGTATATCATCCTTATGAGTTCCTGTTTATTAATATTTCTTTTACATACACTTGTTAATAAACATCTTAGAGTGTTAACATTTACACTATTGAAACTTTTTAGAACATTAATTCCATTAATAATTTTTGTTAATTTTATCAGTATAGTTGACTTATTTATAATATTTTTTATAAATAATCACCTTGAAAGTATCTATTTTTATACATCTGGAAAATATTGGTTTAAAAAAATGTCCTTTAGAGATTGGATTTATATTAAAATAATTTTGTTGGTGTTGGGTCTTATTATCTACATATTCACAAAAAATATAATCTATTTCCTATTCCCTATCTATTTCCTATTTGTGGTAATCCTATGCTACTTGGGGAAAATTTTCTTTGAGGACAAGTTGGCTTAGATTAAAAAAACTCTTTCCTCAATTACGTTCCTCCAAAGAGAAAACCTTTCAACAATTACAAAAAGATAAGTCCATAACAAAACTTTAAGATCTGAGAATTTTTTAAATCTTCTAGTAAATAATAACCCCAAAATTATCGGAGGAAAGAATAATGCTAAAAGATTTAGGGGCTGATATATTCTTCCA
>NZBH01000033.1 GCA_002687815.1 archaeon
GAATTTTAAAATTAAAAAAGCACTGATCCATAAGATTAAATTTATTATTGGACCTGCAGCTGCTATTAAACGATACATTGTTGGATCTGTGACTAGTGGAATACCAACATAACCTGGCGCGATTATTATTAATGGAGAACCAATTACCCTTAAAAATAATGCTAGTAATAATCCAAATCCCCAAATATGGAATTGTGCTGGAAAACCAAAAGCCATTGCAACAAATTTATGTGATAATTCATGTAAAACAATTGCAGGAGCTGTTACTAAAACAGCTAATTTAAAGTCTCCTAAATCAAATCTAAGTCTAGAAGTGATATCACGAACTGAACTTGGTCTAACCCTAAACATACCTGAGAATATGTAACCAATTACTATTACAACAATTGCTAAATAAATAATTTCTAAAGGTGTGATCAAACCAAAAATGCTTATATTTAAGATATCCATATTAAAAGTTTATTAACTTTGTTTGTTTTAATTGTTCTAAAAGCTGACTTTCTTTTAAAAGACTTTCTATGTTATATTTAAATTTTCTTAAAATTAAAAATTTAGCTTCTTTTAATAATTGTTCTTTTGTTTCAAAATATATAGGTTTTGATTGTAAAGTTTTTTTAACAGCTTCTCTACAAACCCAAACTCCCAATGGAGCTGAATATTCATCTGTTACAAATCTTAAAACCAAGATAGATGCTTGCCTTTTTAGTTGAACTAATTTTTTTAATATTGAAATTCTAGCTGCATAATAACCCCCGCCACAATTTTCTGCATATCTTTTTCTTCCATCATAGTTTTCATAATCTGTTGATGTTCCTAATTTTTGGTTTGGATTCCATAATGAAGAAGGCATATATGTTTCAAATAATTCATATGACCAAACATATGGGAAAAATAAAATCAAATAATAATTCCCAAAATAATCCCCAAAATAAAGTGAATAATCAATTTCATTATACTGTTTTGTTTGTTTAATTAGTTCTTTTCCTAGTGTGTCGTCTACTGCAGTAATGCTCCATCTTGTTGGAACTAATTTTCTATTCTTTTTTAATCCTAATGCGCCCACTGAAAGAATTTTCGATAAAGAATTTTCATTTATACCTTTGCTGTATAAAATTTTTAAACCTTCATTTGATTTTAGATCTGTGTCATAGTGAACTTTGTCTACTTTTGGCAGAATTTTTGTATTTGTAGTAATACTTACTTTTTTTAAACTTGCATTTGGACCCATTGGCATGTTAATTGAATCTGGTCTTACTGATACTTTTGGTTCTTTTTTTAATTCAACTTCTATGTCTACTGGTTTGTAAGCTAAACCAATTTCCTGAGCTATTTCTAAAAATTTGTTTGGTTGTTTTATATTAATTACATTTGATTTAAATCTTGAATTAATTAAACTGCTCCTTAATGTGATTATATCTTTAATTGTAAAATTTTTTTCAGACCAATATACTGGAGCATCATAAAGCCAAGCATCTTTTTCTTTTTCTGGTGGTGATAGAACCCCCACATTAATATTTGGATAATTATGTCTGCCAATAAAAGGTGCTGGACTAGAACTTAAAAAATCTTTTTTTATTCTTCTAGATAATTTAAACATATTATCTGCTTTAGCATAAATTGGGCAGAATGATTTGCCACAAAATTTACGGCCTTTACATTTAATACAAGAAGATTGCATAGAATATATAAAAGACTAATTCTTAATAATTTTTACTAAATTAACTTCTAAGATCACTCATTCCTATAAGTAAAATTAATAATCCTATAAAAAATACTGATGGTCCTAATGCTCCTTTGAAAAGATCTAAGACATGCCATCTCCAGTAGATTACTCCGTAAGTACCAACTACCATCACTAACAATCCAAGAATGATCTTAAAAATATCTTTGCTTCTCATTTACGCTCTTCTTTCATAGAACAAGTTCCATTTATATATTTTTATAAGAAGTAATTTATATTTTTGGAAGATATAACCAAAAAGGATATATAATATTAGAGATTAAATATAAGCAATGAACGATTTATTAATTCATCTTTTAATGTTTATAATTTCTTGTTTAATTTTAGTTACAGCTGGTTCTTTACTTGTTAAGTTTCTTTCAAAAATTGCTTCTTTTTTACGTGTGAGTGAGTTTGTTGCTGCTTTTATATTAATGGCTGTTGCCACTACTTTACCTGAATTATTTGTAGGAATAAGTTCTGCTCTGAATAATAATACCGCTTTAGCATTAGGGACTGTTCTTGGTTCCAATATAGCTAACTTAACTTTAATAATGGGGTTGCCTATACTTTTAGTTAAAGGAATAAAAATCAAAAGAGAAGGTATAAAAAAAGATGCCTTGTATATGCTTTTTATTATGGCTTTTCCTTTAGTTTTAATGTGGATAGGCCGTTCTATTTCTAGAATTGATGGAATTTTGTTAATTGGAGTTTTTGTTTTGCATAGTTGGAGAATGTTGAGAAGTAGGAAAAAATTTAGAAAGAAAGTTAAGAATAATATTAAGAGAGGAGAAATTGTAATTACTATATTTTTATTTATAGTGTTTGTTGCTGTATTATTTTTAAGTTCTAAATTTGTTGTTAAATATGCTACTATGCTGTCTATAGATTTATTTTTGCCTCCGATTATGATTGGGTTATTTTTAGTAGCTATTGGAACTTCTTTACCCGAATTAGTTTTTGGAACTGGAGCTGTTTTAAAAGGTCATTCTGAAATGTCTGTAGGAAATGTTCTTGGTGCTAATATAGCTAATTCTAGTTTGATTTTGGGAGTTGTTGCTTTGATTACTCCAATTACTGGACAATTTTTATTATTTTTTATTAGTGCTATTTTTATGATGATGGCAGGATTTTTATTTGTGACTTTTATTGAAAGTGAGAAAAAATTAGATTGGATGGAAGGAATTTCGTTACTTTTATTATATATATTTTTCATAGCGATACAATTTTATATTACATCTATAATTAAAATATAAAAATGAGGTGGGATTATTGATTAAAATAGCAAAGGCGCCTGTACGAATAGATTTTGGTGGTGGAACTTTAGATGTTTACCCAATTCCTAGTAAAATTGGTGGGGCTGTATTAAATGTCGCAATTAATAAGTATGTTAGAGGTAAATTAATTGCAGATAAAGATAAAACTATTTTGAGTTATAGGGCAGATGTACCAACAAGCTCTGGATTGGGAACTTCTGCAGCGATGAATTTAGTATGGATAAGTTTGATTTCCAAAACTAAAGATAGGATAAAGTTAGCTGAAAATGTTTATGGTTTGGAAAGAGTTCTTGGGGTTGTTGGTGGAAAGCAAGATCAGTATGCTGCTACCCTGGGGGGAATTAATTTTTTTGAATTTAAAAAAGATAAAGTGTATATAACAAAAATAAATCTTAAGAAAAAAATTATGGAAGACTTAGAAAGAAATTTATTATTGTGTTATATGGGTAAACCAAGATTATCTAGTGATGTTAATGGACTTGTTATGAATAATTTTAATAGGGGTAATAAGAAAACCGTAAATAGTTTGAAGAATATAAAGGCTGTAACTTATGAAATGAAAAAGACTTTATTAAAAGGAGATTTAATGAAATTTGGTTTTTTATTCAATGAAGAATGGAAGAATAGAAAAAAATTACATAGATTAATAACTACAACTAAGATTGATAAATTAGTTAAGCTTGGATTAAAAAATGGGGCTGTTGGAGCAAAACTTTGTGGAGCAGCTGGTGGCGGTTCTATTTTATATTATTGTAATAATAAAAACAAACTTAGGAAAAAGTTAAAAAGAGAGAAAATTATTAATTTTAAGTTTGATTTTGATGGTTTGAAAGTAAATGGGAAAAATTTCGGTTAAAAAAAAGAGATTGAAAGATAAATCCTTTATATTGTATCTCTCTACTTATCCACCAAGAGAATGTGGAATTGCTACATTTACTGAAGATCTTACTGGTTCTATGGATAAGAAATTTAATCCAACCTTAAAATCCAAAATACTTGCAATTAATGATAATGGGAGTAGTATTTATAATTATGATAAGAAGAAAGTAGCTATGCAATTAAATGAGTCAGATATTGAACATTATATACAGACTGCAGAGAAAATAAATAAAATGGATAAAATAAAACTTGTATGTATTGAACATGAGTTTGGTATTTTTGGTGGAGAAGAAAATGGAGAATTCTTGATTGCTTTTTTAGAAAAATTAGAGAAACCTGTTGTTATAACCTTTCATAGTGTTATCCCTGACCCTAGTGAAGAGAGATTAAGAGTTGTAAGATCTATTGCTAAAAGAAGTAAAGCGATTACAGTTATGGCTGAAACTGCAGTGGATATTTTACATAAAAACTATGGAATTGAGAAAAATAAAATTCATGTTATACATCACGGAGTTCCTTCTATTGATTTTTTGAAAGATAACTCTGTTGTTAAGGAACCTCTTGGTTTATCTAATAGAACTGTGCTTTCTACTTTTGGTCTTATTAATAGAGGCAAGGGTATTGAATATGTAATTAGAGCATTACCTAAAATCGTTAAAAAATTTCCTAATCTTTTATATTTAATTATTGGTGAAACACACCCTATTGTTAGGAAACAAGAGGGAGAAGAATATAGAAATAAATTAATTGAACTTGTTGAAAAATTGGGTTTGAAGAATAATGTTAAATTTTATAATAAATATTTGCCCTTAGAAGAGATAGTTGAATATTTAAAAGCTACAGATGTTTATATTTATTCTGCTCTTGATAAAAATCAAATTGTTTCGGGGACTTTAGCTTATGCAATGAGTGCTGGAAAAGCGGTAATTGCAACTCCGTCTTTGTATGCTAAGGAAATGTTAGCAAATGATAGAGGTATTGTAGTTAAATATAGAGATACTAGATCTATGGGGAGAGCTATAAACTCTTTGCTTAATGATCGTGTTTTAAAAAATAAATTAGAAAAGAATGCTTATGCTTTTTCTAGAAAAATGACATGGTCTAATATTGCTACCAATTATCTTGATGTATTTAAAAAATTCATAAAAGTTAAGAAAACAGTTGGATTGTACAAATTACCAAAAATTAAATTAAATCATTTACTTATTCTTACCGATGATACAGGGGTTATACAACATGCTAAACATTCTATGCCCAATAGAGATACGGGATATGCTCTTGATGATAATGCACGAGCTTTAGTTGTTGCTTCAAGATATTATGATTTATACAAATCTGATAAAATTTTAAAATTAGTGAATACTTATCTTAGCTTTATTTTTTATGCGCAAAGAGAAGATGGTTATTTTCATAATATCATGTCTTATGATAAAAAATTTATTGATAAAATTGGAAGTGAAGATTCTTTTGGTAGAGCGTTATGGGCTACTGGTAGACTAATAAATAGTAAAGTAGAACCTAATTTAAAAGCAAGTGCAAAATTTATTTTTGATAATGCTGTTAAGCATATAGAAAAACTTGAAAGTGTGAGGGCTAGAGTTTTCAGTCTTATTGGGTTGTATTATTATTATAAAGTTTATAATGAAGATGATATTTATAATAAAATTGTTTACCTTGCTGATAAATTAGTTGAAAGTTATAAAGATGTTAGTGGTAATGATTGGTATTGGTTTGAAGATTCTTTAACTTATTCTAATGGAAAAATACCTGAAGCTTTGTATATGGCTTATAGTATTACAAAGAAAAAAGAATATCTTGAAGTTGCTGAAAAAAGTTTGAATTTCTTAACTAGTTTACTTATATTAAATGGAAAACTGGTTTTAATTGGTCATAAAGGTTGGTATAAAAGAGGAAGTGAAAGAGCCTTTTATGATCAGCAACCTGTTGATGCTTCAAGTGTAGTTCAGCTTTATATTACTGCTTATAATATTACTGGAAAACAAGAATATTATGATAATGCCTTTCTTGCATTTCAATGGTTCCTTGGTAGGAATATGTTAAATCAAACTGTTTATGATGAGACAAGTGGTGGATGTTATGATGGTTTATTGCCTAGTTGTGTTAACCTAAATCAAGGAGCTGAAAGTACTATAAGTTATTTACTTGCTAGATTAAGTTTAGAAAAATGAGAGTTCTCGTAATTGTAGCACATCCAGATGATGAGTTAATCTGGGCTGGTGGAATTATTTTAAAAAATAGCAAATGGAATTTTGATATGATTAGTTTATGCAGGAAAAATGATGAGGATAGAGCTCCCAAATTTAAGAAAGTTTGTAAGGCTCTGAATATTTCTTATTATCGGATGTCTGATTTGGAAGATGAAGACTTATATGATGTAGATGAAAAAGAAATAACTGGCAGAATAAAAGAAATGTTAAAAAGTAATGAATATGATTATGTTTTTACACATGGTTATAATGGGGAATATGGGCATAAAAGACATAAGGAAATTAATAGAGCTGTTAAAAATATGATTAAGAGAAGAGAACTAAAATGTAAAAAAATATTTTATTTTTCTTATCAAGAGAAAGATGGTTTTTGTTCTATAAATCCTAATGCAGATAAACTTATAAAACTCGATAGTTCTACTTTTTCTAAAAAAAAGTATTTGATTACAGGAGTGTATGGTTTTTCAAAAGGAAGTTTTGAAGAAAAATGTTGTGGTCAGAAAGAAGCTTTTAATATTTTTGAAATAAAATGAGGTCAGTAGTATTATATGCACATCCACCTGAGCCAGATGGATTAAGTTTACAAGGACATTTTTTGTATAAAGGTTTATTAAAAAATAATTATGAAAGCTGGCCTTGCAATCCAGAAGGTGAATTACAGAAAGAATTTTGGTACAAGAATTTTAAACCTAAAGTTGCTTATGGTATTGGATATTGGGGAAATGTTCCTTTACTTGTTCATGATCCTTTAAGATATGGAATAACTCCTGTGCCTTGGTTTAATGCTGATGGATGGGTTGCTAATTATCATGATGATTTATCTAAATTGCCTTTAATGTTTACAACAAGTGAATGGGTTAGACAAACTTACAAAAGAGATGGTGTTGATGTTAGGAAGATGGTGCCTATGCATATAGGTATTGATACTAATAATTATAAGCCGATTAATGATGAAAATTCTAAAGAAAAAATAAAAAAGTTATTGGGAATAAAAAATAATGAGAAAATGATCTTAACTGTGGGTGGGGATGTTACTTCTAAGGGTGCTCAAGAAATGTTTAAAGCTTTGGCTAAAGTTAATGAAGAATTTAAAGATTGGAAATATGTTTGTAAAAGTTGGCCAAGCGATTGTTCTCATAAGTGGTATGAAGAAGAAAGTAAATTGGTTGAAGAGTTAGGAATAAAAGATAATGTTATTTTTATTGAAGGAAATTTTTCAACTGAGTTTATGCCCTATTTATTAAATGCTGTTGATATTTATGCTGCCCCTTCTAGACTAGAAGGTTTTGGGATGCTTCAAGTTGAAGCTATGGCATGTGGTAAACCTGTTATAAGTATTAATCATATGGGTCCAAGTGAAACTATTATACATAATAAGACGGGTTTTTTGGCTAGAGTTGCTGATAAAGTTTCTCTTGAACAAGAATGGGTGTATCCTTGGATGGGTTTTCCTGAGAAGCAAATAATAAAATTTGATCAAGATAAAGTTTTTGCTTATAGAGCAGATATTGATGATCTTACTAATTTTACTATAAGATTATTGACTGAAGATAATTTGAGAGATGAAATTGGTAAGAATGCAAGAGAACATGCTGTTAAAAATTTTGATTATAAATATATTTCTAGAAAAATAGCTGAAATTACAAAGAAGAAATTAAATATTGAATAAAGATTTTTTTTCTATGAATGATTTGTAAGTAAGTAAATACATTCCTGCTGCCCAAGCATGTGAGTGACCAAAGCCTTTTTTTGTCTTTGGATGTATCCATTCTGGGAAATTATATTTTATATTTGCTTCTGCTACTTTTTCTAATTCTATTTCTGCTTGTTTAAATCTCTTATATTTTATTAAAGCTAAAATATAGAAACAACCTATGTAAGTCCAAATGCCACTATTTGCATATTGATATGGTTCTAGGTCAGATTTGTTAAAATAATCTTGCCAATGTATTGAATTATGTTTTATTGGTGGATAAATTGTCATCATTGGATAAGGTTTTGTTAATTTATATTGGTGTATATAATTTAGAATTTTTTTTGCTTTATCATCATCTGCTAAATCAAAATTTATTGCTAATAAATTACCTAGTGAATCAAACCAATTGCTTTCTTCCCTCATATGGATATGGGTTTTCCAAACATAAGAATAAAAATAACCATCTTTTTTATTAAAAAAATATAAATCTTTTCTATCTTTATTATTTACAATTTTTTTTATTCTATTTGCTATTTTATGTTCTTTTTCTAATTTTAATACTTTGTAATATAGACTAAGAGTATTTATTGTGTATCCATATTTATGTGGAAAAGCATCTTGCCAGTCAGTTGTGGGTAGCTGTGCTGGTAATAAATTTTCATTTATATCTTGATAACTAATCCAAGTTAGAGCTTTTTTAATATTTGTTTTAAATTGATTGTAAAGTTTTGAATTATATTTATTTTTGTAAATATGGTGGGCAATTATATACCATAAATTAGAATCTATTGTAGCAAAAGTTATTTGTTTTTTTCTTTTTGAAAATAAATCAACTGCATTTGGAATTTGTCCTAGAGCTGATTGGTGTTTGCTTAAAGTTTTTAAGGTTAATTCTATTTGTTTTTTAAATTTTGGTTCTAAATATGCCCCTAAAAAAGCTATTGATGAATCTCTTGCCCATATAGAATCATACCCCTTTGGAGGTCCTGAAGCAAATAGTCCGTTGGTGGAAGAACATGTTCTTAAGATTTTTATAGCTCTTTGATAACACTCTTCTAGCATGATATAGTTTATTATAATTTACGTATATATACTTTTCTGTAATATAAAAAGAAAAGTATAAATACAATAATAATAATTATTTGTTTATGTTGAAAATTGAAAAAGAGAGTTTATTGTTAAAGCCTAGCGATTTTAAACCTGCTAATAAAAGATTTGAAATTATAGGTGTTTTTAATCCTGCTTCTTTAAGACTAAAAAATGGAAAAATAGTTTTGTATGTTAGAGTTGCTGAAAAATTAATTAATTGGAAAAAAGGAAATTATGTTTATTCTCCCAGATGTGTTTCTAATGGTAAATATAAAATAAAACTTGATAAATTTAAAAAAAGTAAAATAGAAAGTTCCAGTAGAGGTGGTTTTCGTTTTAAAGATGGTACTTTAAGATTGAAATTTATTTCTCATTTTAGAAGAGTTTTTTTGAGTAAAGATGGATTTAGTGTTGAGAGTATTGAACAAAAACCATGTTTTTATGGGACTAAAAATGATGGAGAATTGGGTGTTGAAGATCCAAGGATTACTAAGATTGAAAATAAATATATTATGACCTATGTTTCTTTATCAAGATTTGATAATATTTCTAGTAGTTATGCTTTGTCTAAAGACGGGTTGCATTGGCATAGAAGAGGGATAATTTTTAGACATCAGAATAAAGATGTTGTGTTATTCCCAGAAAAAATTAATAAGAGATATGTTGCTTTTAATAGACCGGAAGGTAATTTTAACTTTAGTTCTCCCCATATGTGTATAAGTTATTCTAAAGATTTGGAACATTGGGGTGATGATAGAAGTATTCTATTATCTAAGGAATGTTGGGATGCTTCTAGAGTTGGGGCTGGTTGCCCACCTATTAAAACAAAAAAAGGATGGTTAGAAATTTACCATGGTGTTCATCCTAAATGCGGTTATTGTATGGGGGCTGCTTTATTTGATAAAAAAAATCCTCATAAGTTAATTGCTAGAGGTCCTTGTAATGAGCCCTTATTATGTGCGAGAAATAATTATGAGAAAAAAGGTTGGATGCCAAATGTTATTTTTCCTACAGGAATTGTAGAAGAAAATAATAAAATTTTATTATATTTGGGTGGAGCTGATAAAGTTGTTGCTGTTAAAGAAATTAAAATTAATGAAATATTAAAATTATTAAATAAGAGGTGTTTAATAAAATGAGAGTTGCAATTAATGGTTTTGGTAGAATTGGAAGAGCTATCTTTAAAATCGGTTTAGATAAAGGATTAGATATTGTTGCAATTAATGATTTAATGGATATTAAAAATTTAGTTTATTTGTTGAAACATGATTCTGTTTATCATGAATATGGGAAAAAAATTGTAGTTAAGAAAAATTCTATAATTTTTAATGGTAAAAAAATAATTGTTTTAGCTGAAAAAGATCCTAAAAAACTACCTTGGAAGAAATTGGGGGTTGGTTTAGTCTTGGAATGTACTGGTTTTTTTACTGAGAGAAAAGATGTTAAAAAACATTTAGAAGCTGGTGCAAAAAAAGTTATAATAAGTGCTCCTGCTAAGAATCCTGATGTTACTATTGTTCTTGGTGTTAATGAAAAAATATTGAAGAAAGAACATAAAATAATATCTTTAGCTTCTTGTACAACTAATTGTTTAGCTCCAATTGTTAAAGTTTTAAATGATGAATTTGGAATTAAAAGAGGTTTTATGACTACTGTTCATGCTTATACTAGTACTCAGAGTACATTGGATGGACCAGATGAAAAATTAAGAAGAGGACGAGCTGCTGCGGAGAATATAGTTCCTACTACTTCTGGAGCAACTAAAGCAACTGGAGAAGTAATTCCTGAGTTGAAAGGAAAAATTGATGGATTAGCAATGAGAGTTCCTGTTGCTTGTGGTAGTATTGTTGATTTTGTTGCTGAATTAAATGAGATAGTTGTAAGTGATAGAGTTAATAAGATACTTAAAAAAGCTTCAAAAAAATTAAAAGGAATTTTGCAATATACAGAAGATGAACTTGTTTCTTCTGATATTATTGGAAATACTCATTCTGCAATTATTGATGGTTTGAGTACACAGTCTATTGGTAAAATAGTTAAGGTTCTTGGTTGGTATGATAATGAATGGGGCTATTCTTCTAGGATGGTTGATTTAGCTAAAAAACTAAGATGAAGACTTTAGATGATTTTGATTTTAAAAATAAAAAGGTTCTTGTAAGAATTGATTTAAACAGCCCTGTTGTAAAAGGAAGAGTAAAACTTTCTGGAAAATTTATTGAACACGCTAAAACTTTGAGGGAGTTGAGAAATAAAAAAGCTAAAATTGTTGTATTGGCTCATCAAGGTAGACCTAAAGAAGAAGATTTTTTATCATTAAAACAACATGCAAGATTATTAAATAAATTTGTTAAAGTTAAATTTGTTAATGATACTATTGGTAGGAAAGCTGTTAATGAAATTAAAAAATTAAAAAAAGGGAAAATATTATTGTTGGAAAATGTTAGATATTTGAAGGATGAATTTAAGTTAAATAAAAAAAATAAAATTGTTAAAGTTCTAGAACCATTGTTTGATATTTTTGTAAATGATGCATTTTCTGTTTCTCATAGAAATCAAACTTCTATTGTTGGCTTTAAAAATTTGAAGAAATGTGCTGGTAGAGTAATGGAACAAGAATTGAAAAATCTAGAGAAAATTAAGAAATTTAAGAAACCTTGCGTTTATATTTTGGGTGGGGCGAAACCTGAAGATGATATTAAATTAGTTAAGGGTAATGTTAAAATTTTAAGTTGTGGATTGTTTGGACAAGTTTGTTTGATTTCTTCTAGATATAAACTTGGTGGACAAAATAAGTATTTATTAAAAAAAGGTTATAGAGCTAATTCTAAATTGGCTAAATTAATTAAAAAATATAAAATAGAAATGCCAATTGATTTTGGAGTTAAAATTAAGGGTAGAAGGAAAGATAAAATGTTAAATAATTTTCCTGTAAAAGAAGAAATTTTTGATATTGGTCCTGAAACTGTTGAAAAATATGTTAAAATAATAAAAAAAGCTAAGACAATTTTTATGAAAGGAACTGCTGGTTATTGTGAAGAAAGACAATTTAGAAGGGGTACTAGAAAAATATTAAGAGCTATACCAAAGAATGCTTATTCTTTGCTTGGCGGTGGACATCTTTCAAGTGCAATAAAATCTCTTGGAATTAAGAAAAGTAAGTTTGGATATGTTAGTTTGTCTGGTGGTGCTTTAATTGCCTATTTAGCTGGTGAGAAACTTCCTGGTGTTGAGATTTTGAAGAGTGGGAAGAGTGGGATTTGAACCCACGACATCTACGTCTTCAGCGTAGCGCTCTCCCAGGCTGAGCTACCTTCCCTTGGTTTTAAAATCATAAAAGTTAATATTTAAACATTTTGGTTACAGAAAATTATATAAAATAAGTTATTTTATTTTAAATAATGAATATCTCAAAAAATTATGATTCTAAGATATCAGAAGAAAAATGGCAGAATTTTTGGGAAAAAAATAAGATATATAAATTTGATTCTAAAAGTAAAAAATTGATTTATTCTATTGATAGTCCTCCACCTACTGTTTCTGGAAAAATGCATATGGGTCATGCTTTTGGAAATAGTCAACAAGATTTTATTGCTAGATATAAAAGGATGAAAGGCTTTAATGTATTGCAACCTTTTGGGACAGATGATAATGGATTGCCAACACAAACTTTAATCCAAAAAGAAAAGAAAGTTAAAGCAAGTAAAATTGGTAGGAAAAAATTTAGAAAATTATGTCTAGATACTTTAGAAAAAGAATTAAAACCAAAGTATATCCAAGATTGGAAAGGATTAGGAATTAGTTGTGATTTTGATATTAAGTATTCTACAATAGATCCTCATTGTCAAAAAATTTCTCAAAAATCATTTATGGATTTGTATAAAATGAAAAGAGCTTATAGAATAGAGGCTCCAATGATGATTTGTCCTAGGTGTAAAACAGCAATTGCACAGGTTGAATTAGAAGATTCTGAATTTGATTCACAGTTATGTTATATAAAAGTAAAAGCCGAAACAGGAGATGAATTAGTTTTTGCAACAACGCGTCCAGAGTTACTCCCAGCATGTGTAGGAATAAGTGTACATCCAAATGATAAAAGATACAAACATTTGATAGGTAAAAAAGTAAAATTACCTTTAATCAACAGAACTGTTATTTTATCTGCAGATTCTGAAACAGATCCAGAATATGGTTCTGGAGTTGTATATTATTGTACTTATGGTGGAGTTGAATGTGTTGAATGGCTTACAAGACATAAAGTAAAACCTATTCATGTTATGGGTACAGATGGAGTTTATAATGAAAAGGCAGGTAAATACAAAGGTATGGATAGTAGAGAAGCAAGAAAAGAGATTCTAAAAGATTTAGAAAAAACAAAAGCTCTTGTTAAGGTAGAAAAAATAAGACATACAGTAAATGTTCATGAAAGATGTGGAACAGAAATTGAATATGTAGCAACAAAACAATGGTTCATTAAATTTTTAGATTTAAAACAAAAAATGTTGAAATGGGGAAAAGAATTTAATTGGTTCCCCAAACATATGAGAAATCGTTATGATAATTGGGTAAAGGGTCTTAAATGGGATTGGTGCATTTCAAGACAAATTTATTTTGGAGTTCCTTTTCCAATTTGGTATTGTGGAGATTGTAATCATATTATTTTAGCAAAAGAAAAAGATCTTCCAGTAGATCCTATGGAAGATAAGGCTCCTATAGATAAATGTCCTAAATGTAAAAGTAAAAATATTGTTGGAGAAAAAGATGTAATTAATACATGGGCAACTTCTTCACTGACACCCACAATAGTAAAAGAATTATTTAAAGGAAAATCAATTTATAAAAAATTAATTGATAATCCAATGAACTTGAGGCCACAAGGGCATGATATTATTTCCTTCTGGTTATTTAATACAGTTGTAAAAAGTAAATTGCATTATAATATGAAACCATGGTATGATTGTTTCATTAATGGTTGGATGTTAGATCCTAAGGGTAAGAAAATGTCTAAATCCAAAGGTAATATTATAGAACCCCAAGGTATGATTGAAAAATATTCTGCTGATGCTCTAAGATTTATGGCTAGTGGTAAAAAAATTGGAGAGGATTTTCCATTTCAAGAAAAAGATTTGGTAACTGGGCAAAAAACAATAACTAAACTTTGGAATGCATCTAAGTTTTCTATTGGTCATATAAAAGATTATAAGGGTAAAAAACCAAAAAAATTAGAAGCATTTGATTCTTGGTTATTAACAAAATTAAATAAATTAGTTTTAGAATCTACTAAAGCTTTTGATAAATATGAATTCTTTAGGGTAAAATCAGATACAGAGAATTTCTTCTGGAATATTTTTTGTGATTACTATTTGGAGA
>NZBH01000034.1 GCA_002687815.1 archaeon
TCTATAATAAAAAATATTTCCATTATTAATTTTATAAATTCTTGTTGGGAAACATTTGTCTGCAGAATTCTCAAAACAATCCATGCTTCTACAACTTCTGCCAATAATAAAGAAATAGGTTGCTGTTAAACTTATAATAATAAAGATAGTAGCTACTGAAACAATTATTATACCTCTTTTTAAATCCATGTACTTTGTTATTGTTTTTAAATATTTAAATGTTACTTTTGAAATCTACTTTTGCTAATACTTCTTTAACACTATCAGTTATGTTAAAATTTGATAACTCTGTTTTACTTACCCAAGAAAAATCTTCATGTTCATCACTAAGTTTTAAATCATCTAAATCAGTTTCTACAAGGAAATTAAACTGCCTTGTTTTTTTACCGCTTTTAGATTCATAATCAAAAAATCCAAAATACTTTTTTATTTCTTTAATTTTTAATCCTGTTTCTTCTTTTATCTCTCTTTTTAAAGATAAATCAATTTCTTCATTATCTTCAACTTTTCCACTTGGGAGTTCATAAATTCCTCCCATGAAATCATCTTTTTTTCTTTTCAATAAAAGAATTTTAGAATTTTTTACTATTATTGCTGCAACTACAAATCTTCCTATACTTTCTTTTTTAGCTTCTTCAATTAATTCTTCATAATTCAACATTTCTTAACAATTCTACTCTGGTTTCCCTTGGATTTACTCTTAGATCTTGTCCTATCAAATATTTGACATGAACACCTTCAGCTACATCAACAATTTCTTTTGTTATTGCTCCATCAAGAATAACTGCATGTACACCAGAACTTAAACTCCGCATAGTTGTTGGAAGTTCACTTGTTGGTACTTTTCCTAAAATTTTTGATTCTTCATCAAGGATATAAGCACCTCTTGTTCCAATAAGGTCGTCAGACATTTCCTTAAATAATTTATGCTCTTTCATAGGAAGTCTTGTTCTTCTTCTCATTGTTTCTGGTCTTCTTACAACTTCTGGTTTTCTTTCTACTCTGCTAACTTGTTGTTCTTTTGGTAATTCCATTTTAATTTGTTCTATTGCTATCTTATTTCTAAGTGCTTTATGTATTTCCTTTTTTGCTAGCTCTTCTACTTCTTTTCCAGCAGGCGCTTTTATAACATAATCTACTTCTGATGTTGAAGATAATTCTTTTATAATTAAATCTCCACCACGATCACCATCAACAAATAAAGTTACTACTTTTTTCTTACACAAGTCAATAATTCCTTGCGGTATATTTGTACCATTCATTGCTATTGCATTTTTAATACCATGTTTTAGCAAATTTAATACATCTGCTCTTCCTTCAACAACAACAATTTCATCAGAATCGTCTATTGCTGGTCCAGCAGGTAATCTTTCTGTACCATATTCTGTTATTTCCATCATTCTAACAGAATGAGCTACTTCTTCTGTTATTTCTTGAGAATCTGGAAGAACTTTTTCTGTTAAATCTTTTAATAATTCTTTTGCTCTATCAATAACATAATTTCTTTTAGAAATACGAACATCTTCTACGTTTTCTACTTTTACCTTAGCATTACAAGGCCCTATTCTTTGAATAGTTTCTAAAGATGCTCCAACTATTACTGTTTCAGTCTTATCTAAGCTACTTGGAAAAGTAATGTCCCCATTAGTTTTTCCGCTTCTTGTCTCTAATTTTACTTCAATACGGCCTATTCGACCGCTTCTTTGCAATTCCCTTAATTCTAATTCAGAACCAAGTAAACCCTCTGTTTGGCCAAAAATGGCTCCTATTACATCTGGTCTGTCTACAATACCGTCTATTTGAATTTGAGCGTGAATAATGTACTTTGCACTTACAGGACTTATTTTTCCCATTTTTATTCCCCCTAATATTTTCCATTTTTAAAATTAAGAACAAGTCTTACTACTTTTTTCTATGTGTAAATTGATTGAATTGAAAAATGAAATATAATTTTATACCTTGTTCTTTGAATATTAATGTAGCCCGCAACACTAACCTCCCAATCTCATTGCTAGAGATATTCTTGGGCTCCATGGGCTATTCTCATGGCGGGCCATTTTAAGCTAAGAACATATAATTTAAATACTTTACTAAAATTTGTGTAAATTCAAATAAGCCTTAGTTTCGTTAAAAACAGCGTAAGTATCCTCTTTTAATTGTCCAGAATACTGATCAAATTTACTTTTTAATGCAAATTTATCATATATACTACGTAAGAATTTGCTTAATGGATTTGTTTCCCAACTATCTTCATAATCCTTTTCTAAATAAGATTCAAATTTTGCTGAAACCTTTCCTTTATTACTTTTTTTATGCTTAGAAGTTACTACTTTCATTCCCTTAGTCTTAAGTCTAACTTCAATAACAAATCTTGTATAATCATCTATTTTTTTTTCTGCAACCCATTTAATTGATAAATCTTTTTTGTCTATGTCAAGATATTCCTTTTCTGTAAATTCATATTCATTTTCTAAAAACCATTTTTTCATAACCTTGTATAAGTCATTAAAATTAAAAATAGCTTTTTCTTCAACTTTAATACCAAGAATAACATAATCTATTTCACTCATTATAAATATTTAAAAAAGGATTTTACTTAATAAGCTTTATGGTTAATACATTGCTAAAAAACTTCTAATTTCATCTTGAAAAGTATAAAGTTTTTGATAAAATTGTATCTTATGTTCATCTATTCTTTTTTTAACAATAAATTTTTCATAAATATCTTGAATAGATTTACTTTTGAAATTATTTTTATAATTGCTAAGAATATAACCTGTTGTTCTTATTTCAAAATAACCATTATTAAGTTTTATTTTTCTATCATCTTTTTGAATTTCAGCTTTTTTTAACCCAAGAATTAAAAATTTTATTTCAATAACATATGCGAAATAACCTGTTTTAGCTTTTTCTCCATACCAAAAAATATTTAGATCCTTAGAATCACCCTTTACAATTTCAATATATTCTTTTTCTTCAAAATCTGTACCATATCCATTAAAATCCATCCAATATTTCATCCTTCGATATACTTCAGCCATATCAAAAATACCTGTCCAAACTAATTTTAAACCAGCTGGAGGGGTTATGTATATTTTATTTGGTGGCATTTTATTTATACATCTCTAGCATATCTTTTATCTCATCATGGAGTTCCATTAATTCTTTATATAAATTAACTTCTAAGACATTTACTATTTTATCTTTTATAAGATAATTATTATAAACATTCATTAGAAATCCTCTTAATGGACCTTTCCATTTTCCTTTGTAATCAAAATCAATAAAAGCAAATATTTTTATTTCCATATCTGCCTTATCTGCTTGTTTATCGCCTACTTTTACTTTTCTTAGTTCTATTATTCTAAAGTCTACTCTAATAGTAAACTGAACATAATCATCTATTTCTCTTTCAAAAATCCATGCATAAACAACTTCTTGACCTCTTGGGTGGGTTTTGTTAGTATGTTCTTTTTCTGTAAAATCATATCTTCTAGAATCAGCCCAAGATTGTATACCATCACATAAGTCATCAAAATTAAAAATCCCTGTATTTACAATCCTAATTCCATTTTTAGGGGTTACATTATCTTTTTTCTTAATCATTAGAGAATTTAAAGAAAAACATCTTAATTAAATTTTTGGTTTATTCTTGATCCTTACAACCTTCACAAATTAATTTACCACTAATATCAGTTAATTGAGAATAATTTCCACAAATTTCACATTCCCCTTCAAAATATTTGCCTGTGCCAGATCTTTTTTGTCTTAAACTTTTGATATTAAGTTTTTCTGCAAGTAAATCAAATAAACTTGGTTGAACTTTTAAAATATCTTTAACTGTAAGTAATCCAACTAATTGTTTTTTATCTAAAACAGGAAGTCGTCTAACGTCTTTTTTTCTCATTTCTAATAAAGCGTTGTAAATGTCTTCTTGTGATTTTATTGTTTTAACTCTTTTATTCATAACTTTTTTAATTTGAATTTTATTTGGATCCTTACCTTTTGCAATAATACTCATAAGATCTTTTTCTGTAATTATACCAACAATTTTTTTATTTTTAGTAACTACTAAGCCACCTATTCTCTTTTTTAACATAAGATTTGCAGCTTTTTTTACACTTAACTCTGGACCAACACTTGTTGGCTTTTTTGTCATAATATCAAAAACTCTTATTCCGGTTTTCATGTTTTTAATAGAATGAAATAAATTAATAAATAATTTGGTGTAAGAATATACACAATCAATGATAAGAATATTTAAAAGAGTAACCATTGATATTAAATGACAAGGAATAACTACTGGATTTTTAAAAAAGTTCTTTTGTTCTTCCGTTTTTTAAATAATCAAAAAATTTATATGCTTCTTTTACAGTTTTTCTTCTTTTAGAATTGTCTTGATAAAAACCTGATAATTTAAGTAAAATAGATTGCATTTTATCTCTGTCTTTTTTTGCATATAATTTTGCAATTGAATTAAAA
This sequence comes from archaeon, assembly GCA_002687815.1. Lineage (GTDB taxonomy): Archaea > Nanobdellota > Nanobdellia > SCGC-AAA011-G17. The sequence goes on from NZBH01000034.1 coordinate 4,483, forward strand.
TCCAAAGAAAATCTTTTGAATTGCCCTTCTGCCCAATGAGCTACACAATGAAGTTCATATAGATTAAAATTATAATCTTCTCTTGTATGGCCATTTCTTATAATATTATATGGTACCCAAATACGATTTGCAAGAGAATCACATTCTGGAGTATCACATTTCTCTTCTTTAAGAGATGAATTTAATATATCATTTAATTTATCCATGGCATTAACTTCTGGCCAGAATCTACAATCGCCCTTATCACCTTTTTTTGCTTTTTCAAAAAGGAATTTCCTTCTACTTAAAAAATAAGGATAATCAATTAAAGCTAATTGTTCAATTGTTTTTCCAGCATATTCTCCTGATTTAATAATATGTTGTTTTGCCATAATTTTGTGCAGATTTGTCCTTTTATAAGTCTTTCACTTTTTATTACTTATAAGTTATACCTGGTTTAGAAATGAATTTTTATTAGAAATATTTTTATATACATCTTATTATTTTAATTAAAGATGGATAAACTAGAATTAGTAAAAAGAAATACAGAAGAGATTTTAACAGAAAAAGCATTAGAAGATTTACTAAAAAAGAAAAAAGAAATTTCTGCTTATTTGGGTATAGCAACAACTGGTCCTTTTCATATGGGATATTTTGTTCCACTTGGAAAAATGCTTGATTTTGATTCTGCAGGTATTAAAAATATAATTTTAATAGCAAATATCCACGCTGCATTAGATGATTTAAAATGTTCTTGGGATGAATTAGATAAAAGAGCAGAGTATTATAAAAAATGTATTGAGCTTGGACTTCCTTGGAATAGAAAACCAAAGTTTGTAACTGGTTCTGATTTTCAATTAAAAAAAGAATATATATTTGATGCTCTTAAATTATCAACTTTATCTACTGTTAAAAGAGCAACAAGGGCAGCTTCTGAAGTAACAAGAATGCAAAATCCAAAGGTTTCTGAATTAATTTATCCTGTGTTTCAAGCATTAGATGAAGAATATTTGAAAGCAGATATTCAATTAGGTGGGACTGATCAAAGACATATACTTGCTTATGCAAGAGAGTATTTGCCTAAAGTAGGGTATAAATCTAGGGTAGAAATAATGACACCATTGATTACTTCATTAAAAGGTGCTGGAACTAAAATGAGTGCATCAATTCCTGGTTCTAGTATTAAAATTTATGAATCAGAAGATTCTGTTAAAAAGAAAATAAATGATGCATATTGCCCTATTGGTGAGATAAAAAGTAATCCTGTGATACAATTATATCAACATCTTATTTTCCCAATTAGAAAAAAAATAAAAATTGAAAGACCAAAGAAATTTGGTGGAGATGTTTCTATTAAAGATATTGATGAATTTAAAAAATTATATAGTGCAAAAAAGTTACATCCTTTAGATGTTAAGAATAAATTATCAAAAGAATTAATTACAATTTTTTCAAAAGCTAGAAATTATTTTGATAAAAATAAAGACTTGTTAAAAAGTTTAGGAAAAGATTTTCAATAATTATAAACCAAAACATTTTTATTAAACATTCTCTTAATTCAATTTATGGATTTTGAAAAAGAAATTATTAATATCTTAAAGAAAGAGGTTAAAGGGACTATAACTCTTGAAACCCCACAAAATAAAGAATTTGGAGATTATTCTTTTCCTTGTTTTAGTTTGGCTAAAGAATATAAAAAAAATCCTGTTGAAATTGCTAAAGACTTAGTTAAGAAATTAAAAATAACTAAATCAATAAAAGAAATAAAAAATATTGGTGGTTATGTAAACTTCTTTGTAGATAAAAGTTCAAACACAAAAAATATTCTAGAAGAAATATTAAAGAAAAAAGATAAATATGGGATGACAGATATTGGAAAAAATAAGAAAGCATTAATAGAGCATACAAGTATTAATCCAAATGCAAGTCCACATGTTGGTAGAGCAAGAAATGCTATTATTGGTGATTCGATTACTAGAATTCTAAAATTTTCAAATTATAAAGTTGAAGTACATTATTTTGTTAATGATGTGGGAAAACAAATTGCTTTGCTTGTTCTTGGTTGTAAAAGTAAAACAAAATTTGATAATCTATTAAAAATTTATATTAAGATGAATAAGAAATTAGAAAAAGATCCTAAATTAGAAAAAAAAGTTTTTGAATTACTTCAAAAATTAGAAAAAGGAAATAAAAAAGTAAAAGATAAATTCAAAAGAACTGTTAATATTTGTATTAAAGGACAAACAAAATTATTTTCTGAATTGGGAATTAATTATGATTACTTTGACTATGAATCAAAATATTTATGGAGCAAAGAAGTTACTAAAATTTTGAATAAATTAAAGAAAACTAAAAAAGTATTTGTTGATGAACATAAAAGAAATGTTTTGGATCAAAGTAAGTTTAAACTAGCAATGAAAAGTCCTGTATTAGTTTTAACAAGAAGTGATGGAACTTCCTTATATCCATTAAGAGATATTACTTATAATCTTGATAAAATAAAAAAAGCAGATAAGAATATTGTTGTTCTTGGAGAAGACCATAAATTATATTTCTTGCAATTAAAAGCTGCTTTGTCTTTATTAAAAATAAAAGCTCCTGAAGTAATTCATTATTCTTTTATTTTGCTTAAGAAAGGAAAGATGTCTACTAGAAAAGGTAATTTAGTAATGTTAGAAGATTTTATGAAAGAATGTAGAGAAAAAGCTAAGAAAGAAATAATTAAGAGACATGGAA
>NZBH01000035.1 GCA_002687815.1 archaeon
ATGAGAAAGGGTATGTTTCATTGGGGTGGTTGTACACTACCCAAGAAAAGTTTGATGAAGCAGAAGAAATGTTTGATAAAGCTGAAGAGATGTTTAAAATTGAAGAAATGTTTGAAAAAACTGGATCTTCAATTAAAGTAGCTAAAAATATTTCTGCTTCTGAAGTTACGAGATATCATCATAGAAAATTATATGAAAGGCTTAATAAGAAAGGAATAAAGTATGTTGCTATGCAATATCCTATGCTAGATATTGAAGAAATAAAGCAAATGTTTAATTATGATGAAAATATAATTTTTGTGAGTAATGAGGATAGTTTTAAAGAAGCTTTAAGGAATGGTAAGTATGAGTATTATTTTGTTGATAATTTTGGTGGAATATTTGGTCATGCAACTAGGAGAGGGGATAAGTTAATTGCTGATAATGTTGCTAATGTTATTTTGAAAGAATTGAATATTGAAAATTAGATAATACTTAATGTTAAATTTTCAAAAAAATTACTGGGGGTTATATGGACATTGGTATAGGTACTAGTTTAGTTAATGTAAACAGATTTAAATCTAAAAAAGCTTTAAAAAAAGTATTTACACAAAAAGAAATTAGTTATTGTGTGTCTAAGATTAGACCTAGAGAACATTTTGCTGCTAGATTTGCTGGAAAAAGTGCTGTAATTAAAGCATTTAGCGGATTTAATAAAAAATTGAGTTTTAGTGATATTGAGATAATACATTTAAAAAATAATCAACCAAAAGTACTGGTTAAAAGTTGTAGTGAATTTATAATTAATTTAAGTTTATCTCATGAAAAAGAACATGCTTTAGCATTTACAACTGTAATAAAAAGATGATAGAAGAAGAAATTATAAATTTTTTTAAAAAAGATTCTGAAATTAAAGATAAATGTCCTTCTACAATAAATAGTAACTCTCTTTTAATTGAATCTGGAATACTTGATTCTTTTGGGATTATTAAACTTATAGTCTTTTTAGAACAAAAATTCAATATAGAATTTGATTCTAAAGATTTGGTTGAAGAGAATTTTTATACTTTAAAAAGAATTGTGGAATTAATTGTCAACAAACAAAAGAATGGCTGAATTAAAAATAAGTACAATAGTATTTAGAATTTTTGTAATAATACTTTTTCTTGAGGTTGGAGCACGTTTTATTGGATTTATACATTTAGGAATGCAAGATTTAAGAAATGATATGGATGATGCTACAGAAGAAAATGATAGAGTATATCATATTTTAACTTTGGGTGAATGCACAACAGCCGATATTATGGGAAATTCTCCTTGGCCAAGACAACTTGAAGTTATATTGAATGATAAGAGTCAGGGGCATAAATTTAAAGTTTTTAATGAAGGTGTTGGTGGAACTAATACTGCCTATATCTTATCAAATTTAGAAGAGAATTTAGATAAATATAATCCAGATATGGTTATTACAATGATGGGTGCTAATGATTATAAATTAACTATAAAATATGAAGAAAGTTTGGGTGTGAAGATCTCCTTATGGTTAGAAAATATAAGGGTATATAAGCTAGGTAAATTTTTATTGGCTAAATTTGAGAATAGGTTAAAAAATCCAAATATTGTTGAATCCTCTGAAGAAAATTTAGAAAACATTTGGACATATATTGAATTAGGACAAGAATATGTGAATCAAAGAAAGTTTGATGAGGCTGAAGAAATGTTTAAGAAGGCTATGGAAATAGATTCTGAAAACGATGAGGTATATGTTGGCTTTGGGGTGCTATATGATATCCAAGGAAAAGGAAATGAGGCTGAAGAAATGTTTAAGAAGGCTATGGAAATAGATTCTAGAAATTATGGTGCATATATTAGATTAGGGCAGTGGTATAGGAATAAAATAAGACTTGATGAGGCTGAAGAAATGTTTAAGAAGGCTATGGAAATAGATTCTAGAAATTATCAAGCATATGTTGAACTTGGGTGGAATTATATGGAAAGAAGAAAACTAAGTGAGGCTGAAGAAATGTTTAAGAAGGCTATGGAAATAGATCCTATAAACCATGAAATTTATGCTGGATTAGGAAAGAGTTATGGTGACCAAGGGAAATTTAATGATGCTGAGAAAATTTTTGAAAAAGCAGTAGAAATAAACCCTAAAAATTATGAAGGATATATCAGACTTGGGGCTTGGTATACTAATCAGAAGAATTTCAATAAAGCTGAAAATATTCTTAAAAAAGCTATAGAGCTAGAACCAAATGATGATAGAGCCTATAGCGGTTTATCAAATTGTTATAATAGCTGGGGAAAATATGAATTAGCTGAGGAATATTCTAAGATAGCTGAAGATTTAAGATTAAGGAATTATAATCCTGTAACACGGCACAATTACCAAAAATTAAAAGAAGTTTTGGACCAAAGAGGAATAAAATTCGTAGTTGTGCAGTATCCTATGCGAAATGTAGAATCATTAAAAAGGATTTTTAAAGACAAAAAAAGTGTTGTCTTTGTAGACAATGAGGTAATTTTTAAAGAAGCCTTAAAACAATCTGATTATGATGAATATTTTATAGATATGTTTGGTGGAGACTTTGGACATGCTACAGCCAATGGAAATAAATTAATTGCTGAGAACGTAGCCGAAGTAATATTGAAAGAATATTTCTAAATTAATAAATATCATCTATAACAAGAATTTATTTAAATCTTCTTTTTAATTAATAATTTATGAAGAATGTTGTGGTCTTTGGGGCTGGAATGGCTGGTTTATCTGTAGCTTATGAATTATCCAAAAATAATGTTAAAGTAGATCTTCTTGAAAAAGATTCACAAGTTGGTGGGTTGGCTAAAAGTTTTACTAAGGATGGATTTACTGTTGATTTAGGGCCGCACGCTTTTCTAATTAAAGATAAAGAAATGTTGGATACAATAAAGAAGTTGCTTAAAGATAATAAGTTAATTCATAATACTAGAAAAAGTCGTATTTATGTAGAAGGCAAATATTTTGATTGGCCATTGAAGATTTTTAATACTATCCTCACATTATCTCCTTTAGTATCTATGAAAATATTTTTTGAATATCTGGCAATAAAAACAAAAAAAAATAAAATCGATGATTCTTTTGAAAGCTACACAATTAACAGATTTGGAAAAAGCCTGTATGAGATTTTTTTAAAAGATTATAACACAAAATTATTGGGATTGTCTCCAAATAATATTTCTATAGATTGGGCTAAACAAAGAATAGGCCTAAATGGAATTGCAGATATTATAAAACAAGCATTATTTAAGAATAAAAATCAAACAAGAACCAATAAAAGAAAATTTTATTTCCCAGAACAAGGGGGGATTGGATCTATACCTTTAAAATTTTTGGAAGCGATAAAAAATAAAGATTGTAAAGTTTATCTAAATTCTTTCCCCATCAAAATTAAAAAAAATATGATAACATTTTCAAATAAAAAACAAGAAATAACTAAGAAATATGATGCGGTAATATCAACAATTCCTTTGACAGAATCAATAAAATTACTTGATGATGTTCCAGAAGATATTAAAAAAAGTGCTTCAAATCTTAAATTTAGAAGTACCATTTTTGTTTATCTAGTATTAAAAAAAGAAAAATTTGGGAAAGATCATTGGATATATTTTCCACATTCAGAAGGAGAAATTTTCTTTAATCGTCTTACTGAATTTAAAAATTTTAGTGAAAAAACTTGTCCAAAAGATAAAACAATTGTTTGTGCAGAAATAACATGCAATTTTGAGGGAAAAACTTGGAATTTAGATGAAAAAACTTTGATCAAAAATGTAAAAGATAAACTGATTGATTTAGATTTTATAAAGGAAGCAGAAGTATTGGATAATTTTATTAGAAAAGAAAAATATGCTTATGTTGTCTACGATACAAATTATAGTAATAATAAAGACAAAGTGTTGAGGTTTTTAGAGGAAAATGGAATCTATTCTATTGGCAGGTTTGCTTCATTTTGCCATAAAAATATGGCTTATTCCATTGATCTTGGTTTTAAATTGGCTAGGAGTCTTTTATTAAAATGAAAGAACTATCTATTATTTTACCTTGTCAAAATGAAGAAGCTACAATAGGGATTTGTATAAAAAAGATTAAACAAGTATTTGAAAACGAAAATATTAATGGAGAAGTTATTGTTTCTGATTCTTCTAAGGATAATTCTGCTAGAATTGCAAGAGACCTTGGTGCAGAAGTTATTGAACATGGAAAGGATGGTTATGGCATAGCATGTTTAGAAGGTTTAAAAAAAGCTACTGGTAAATTCTTGGTTATTGGGGATGCAGATGATACTTATGACTTTTTAGAACTTCCAAAATTTTTAAATGCACTAAGAAAAGGGTATGATTTTGTTATTGGTTCTAGAATCAAGGGGGATATAAAGAAAGGGGCGATGCCTTTTTCACATAGGTACATTGGAAATCCTTTACTCTCATATTTATTAAGTCTCTTTTTCAAAACAAAAGTTTCTGATGCACATTGTGGTTTTAGGGCTTTTAGGAGAGATATTTTAGAAAAATTAAATCTTTGTACTGCTGGGATGGAATTTGCTTCTGAAACAATAATCAATGTTGCAAAGAATAAATTAAGCATAAAAGAAATTCCTATTTCATATTATCCTAGAAAAGGTAAGAGTAAATTAAAAAGTTTTAGTGATGGTTGGCGTCATCTTCGTTTTATGTTAATGTATAGCCCATCTTACCTTTTTTTAGCACCGGGAATTTTTTTATTTGCTATTGGATTTCTCGTTCTACTTTTATTGCTTAGAAACGATTTTATATTTTTAGGATTAAATATGGCTCAGAATCATATGTTTTTAGGTGCTTTGTTTACTATACTTGGTTATCAGATTATGAGTATTGGTTTGTATGCTAAGGTGTATGCTATTGTTAGTGGTTTTGAAAAAAGAGATAAAATAGTGGACTTTATTGCTAAGCACATACCCTTGGAAAGGGGGTTGATTATAGGATTAACAATATTTGCGTTAGCTTTTTTATCATGTTTATTTATATTTTTTAGCAATCTCGGGAATATAAGATTTATTTTATTTGGACTTACTTTGTTAAGTATAGGATTACAAACTATATTTTCAGCTTTCTTTTTAAGCATACTTCTTGTTGAAAAGAAATAGATTTTAATCTAAATTTTCTCTAAAAGAGCTAAATTTATATGTCTTAAGTAAGTGTTCTATTTTCTTTAACATTCCTTTTATTCCATAATATACGATAAATTTATTTTTAAATGGAACATCTAATTTTATTAAGTTCTTATGGGTTTCCCATGGGTGGAAAAAGAGAAATAATGATCTTCCTTGTTTTTTTACTTGTTTTAAAAGTGTTTTAAATATTAAAAAAGGATATGTTCTAAGATAAATACCTCCTGCTAAAGGAAATCTGATTTCATTTTTATCAAAAACTGTTAAAGGGAACTCTTTAAAATTTTCATCATGATTATTTTTTAGTATATCTGAATTTAAAGGGTTATATGGGTTAAGTGGTGCACTTGAATCTCCATACCATGACCCTATTTTTAATGGGAATATGCTTGAATCGTATTTATAGTTCATCTCTTTTAATGATTCTATTGCCCAACTTCTTTCTTTAGATATAGAAAAATAAGGTGCTCTGTAACCTAGAATTTTTTCTTTTGATATCTTTGTTACAATGGATTTTGTTTTTTCTAATTCTTCAATAAATTCTTCTTTTGAAATTTCCCAGAGGGGTTTGTGTGAATAACCATGGGAGGCTATCTCATGGCCATCTTTATTGATTAATTCTATAACCTCTGGATTTTTTTCTGCAATTTCCCCAAGTACAAAAAAAGTGGTTGTTGTATTATATTTTTTAAATAATTTTAGAATTGGTTGTATTGAATATTGGATTTGTGGTGTTTTATTTTTTGCGTAATCCCTTAAATGAACAAGATGATACCAATCTTCTAAATCAACTGAAATAACATTTTCCATATTTTGAGTGATACTATATATAAATTTATAAGTTTTTTGTGTAACTCCTATATTATGGGGGTCTCATTCCGGTTGGTGTTATGAAAATAGCAATAGTTTATGATATGATTTATCCTTTTAGCATCGGGGGTGCTGAAGTAAGAAATTTTAGTTTGGCTGAAACTCTTGCTAAAAAAGGGCATGAAGTCCATTTATATGGGGTAAAATTATGGAAAGGTCCAGATAAAATAAAAAGAAATGGTGTTTTTATACACGGGGTTTGTAGATATAAACACAAATATAATTTTAAGGGAAGAAGAAGTATTATTGAACCAATATTATTTTCTTTTAAACTTTTTTCAGCTTTTGTTAGAGAAAAATTTGATATGGTGGATTGTTCTGCTTTTCCTTATTTTCCGTGTTTTACTTGTAAACTTTATAGTATTCTTAAAAAAGTCCCTTTAGTAATTACATGGCATGAAGTATGGCAAGATTATTGGTATAAATATCTGGGAAAATTTAAAGGTTTTTTTGGTTTTATTATAGAAAAGATTGTGGCAAAATTGACAAAGAATATAATTGCTGTTTCTGATAGGACGAAAGGAGACTTAGTAAATTTAGGAATTTCTAATGAAAATATTGATGTAATATATAACTGGATTGATGTAGAAAAAATTAAAGGGTTGGAATTAGATAAAGAAAAATCTGATATAATTTATGCTGGAAGACACTTAAAACATAAGAATATTGATTCGTTAATTAGATCTTTAGTTTTAGTTAAGAAAAAGTTTTCTGAAATTAAAGTTGTAATTACAGGCGAAGGACCAGAGACAAAGAAATTAAAATTTTTAGCAAAAAAACTTGGATTAGAAGATAATGTTAATTTTTTGGGATTTATAGACGATCATTCTGATGTTTATTCTAAAATGAAATCTTCTAAAATATTTGTTTTACCTTCAGTGTTGGAAGGTTTTGGTATTGTTGTTATAGAAGCAAATGCTTGCGGATTGCCAGTTATTACAATAAAAAGTAAAAAGAATGCTGCTGCTGATTTAGTTGAAAATGGAAAAAATGGTTTTATCTGCAATTTAACAGAACAAGAACTATCGGATAATATAATAAAATTACTTGATGATAATAGCTTAAGGGGAAAAATGAGTAATATTTCAACAAAATATGCTGAAAAATATAATAAAAATAAAATTGTAAATAAAATAGAAAAATTATATATGGAAAATATTAAATGAAAATTTTGGATATAAGCCATTATTATGTTGATCCTCCTAGATCAGGGGGGCAATTAAGAATTTTTAATTTGAATAAAGAGATTGGTAAGAAACATATTGTTACACAATTTTCATTTACTCCTGCATTGATTTTTAGAAAGAAAAATAAACATAATAATTATACCGAATATATTAATATAGATCCATTTTATTTTATTTCTTCTTTTATATTAGCAAGAATTTTTAGGGTTCCTTATGATTTTCCTGTTGATTATTTATTTCGATTTAAAAAAGCATCTAAAAAGCTAAAGAGTGCTATTAAGGAAGTTGACATAATTCAGGTAGAACATCCTTGGGTATTTTCATGGATACAAAAGAATGCTAAGGGAAAACCAATTGTGTTGGTAGAGCATAATTTTGAATATGAATTACAAAAAGAGGGATATAAAAAATTACCAAAACTTTTACAAAATTTAATCTTTAAATCTATTAAAAGGATTGAACAAAATGCTGTTATAAAGGCTGATTTAATTTTTGCTACTTCTGATACTGATAAGAAAAATCTAGAAAAATTTTATAATACCAGTGATAAAATTAAAGTAATAGAAAATGGTGTTGATACTTCTTTTAGTCCTTCTCTAAATAGAAATCAAATAAAAAAGAAATTTGGATTTGAGAATAAAAAAATTATACTTTTTACTGGTGCAGGACATCCACCAAATTATAAAGCAATAAAAATTATTAAAGAAAAGATAGCTCCAGCTTTTAAGGAAGGAATTTTTTTAATTGCTGGTAGTGTTCATAAAAAAGGAAGAGAAAAAAATCTTTTTTATACTGGATCTGTTGAAGATATTAAATCTTATTTTGATATGGCTGATGTTGCAATTAATCCTATGCTTTCTGGAAGCGGAACAAATTTGAAAATGTTGGAATATTTATCTTTTGGTTTGCCTGTAATTACAACAAAAGTTGGTGCTAGAGGTTTTAGTTTAAAAAATAATAAAGACTCTATAATTTGTAATATTGAAGATTTTTCAAAGAATATTAAAAAAATCTTAAGAAATAAATATCTCTATGCTAAGTTAAAGAAAAATGGAAAAATTTTTGTTAAAAATTTTGATTGGCAAATAATAGCAGAAAAAGCAATAGAAAATTATAACTTATTGCTTAGAAAATAGATTTTTGAATTAATCAAAGTATATTTAGGGTAATAATCTTTAAAATAAAGAAGACTTTAAAAAAGTCCTTATATTTGGTATTTTAAGGCGTTTAGGGGTTGTTTTTCAAATGAGAATTCAAAAATTTTTGGGGAGATATATAAAACATAAAAATTTGATTTTAAACTTGGTTTCTTCTGAATTAAAATTAAAGTATAAAAGTTCTATACTTGGCTTTTTTTGGACATTACTTGAGCCTTTATTTATCATTGTTGTACTTCTCTTTGTCTTTTCAAATCTATTTAAATCAGATATTCCAAATTATCCGGCTTATTTAATCATAGGTTTTGTTGCTTGGGGTTTTTTTTCTAATGGAACATCTATTTTGGATATTTTAGTTTCAAAGGCCGATCTGATTAAGAGAATTCACTTTCCAAGAGAATTGCTTGTAATCTGCGCTTGTATCATAAATTTTATTGATTCTATTTTTGAGTTTCTAATATTAATTATAATTTTATTTTTATTTATGGGAATAAATATTTCGTGGAGTTTATTATATGTTCCACTAATAATGCTAATACAATTTTTTTTTATTGTTGGTTTCTCGCTTTTGTTAAGCTCCCTCTATGTATTTTTTCGAGATGTAAAACATATATGGAATGTTTTGTTACAAATCGGATTCTTTGCAACACCAATAATATACCCCTCTTCTCTATTAATTGGAAAATTATCTTTTATGTTGATACTAAATCCAATGGCACATTTTATCAATATTTATAGAAGTACTATAATTTATGGAAAAGTTCCAGCTTTAAATGGAATTTTAATACTTTGTTTATTTTCAATAACTATTATTTTTGTAGGATGGGCTGTTTTTAAAAAATTAGAACCAAAATTTGGTGAAGAAGTATGAGGATGAATGCAATTGAAATAAAAGACTTAAGTAAAAAGTTTATTATCTCTCATGAAAAGAGAACAACCCTATTTGAATATATTTCATCTTTTATTAAAAGAAAATATTCTTATGAAGAGATATGGGCTTTAAGAGATATAAATTTAAAAGTAAAACAAGGTGAATGTTTAGGTATAATAGGGCCAAATGGTAGCGGTAAAACAACACTCTTAAGAGTTCTAGCAAATGTTCTTCAGCCAACAACAGGAAAAGTTATTGTTAATGGTAAGATAATGCCCCTTATAGAACTTGGATTAGGTTTTCATTCAGAGTTAACTGGTAAAGAAAATGTTTATTTGTATGGTTCGATTCTTGGTCTATCAAAAAAAGAAATAAAAGACAAAATAAATAAAATTTTTGGATTTGCTCAAATCGAAAAGTATGTTGATGCTAAATTAAAAAATTATTCTTCAGGAATGATAATGAGACTGGGTTTTGCTACTTCTATATTTACTAATCCAGATATTTTGTTAGTTGATGAAGTTCTCTCTGTGGGCGATACATCTTTTCAAAGAAAGAGTTTGGATAAGATGAAAGAATTTAAAGAAAAAGGTAAAACAATTGTTTTTGTTTCTCATAGTCTACTACAAATAAAATTAGTGTGTGATAGGGCCATTTTGTTAAATCATGGTGGGATAGAAAAGCAAGGTAAAACAGATACTGTAGTAGATTATTATGAAGGTAAAGTTTATTTGGAAGATGGAAAATGGATAAAAGAAGAGCTTAAAAGAAAAAGGAATGAATTGTCCATACTAAAAGAAAAAGATAAGATTATGCAAGTAAAAGAAGACATATTTGAGTTAAGTGAGTCGCTTGTAAGGCTTATAAGAAGTGCAACAGAAGAAACAAAAGATCCTAAATTAAAAAGAAAATTAATTGGTGAATTAAAAGAGGCGCTATAATGGTAGTAGAAAAAGTTAATGAGATTGATAAGATTAAACTTGTGGATGGGTTTATTTTTCTCTTACGGAATCAGCTAGAAGAAACTGAAGATGAATCTAAAAGAAGGAAAATTTTTGATCAGTTGAGGAATTTATTTAAAAAAGAAGTAGAAAAATCTAATAATAAATTTTTAATGGACACTTTCAATAAAGAATTGAGGAATTTATTTTGGGAAGAAATAGAAAAGGTAGAAGATTCAATCTATAGAACAGAGTTAGTTGATGAATTAAAGAGGTTACTATGGGAAGAAATAAAACAAACCAATACTGATACAAGAATTAAATTAGTTGATAGGTTGATTAACCTTTTGGGTAGTGAGATAGAAATAATTAATGATGTTAGTATAAGAATTAAATTGTTTTATGAATTAAATGATCTTTTGGATGGTGAAATAAAACATACCAAAGATATTGATAGAAGGCTGAGATTAATTAATAGATTATTTGATGTCTCAAATGATGAGATAGAACGGACTAAAGATTTTGATAAAAGAAAAGATTTGCTTGATGGATTGGTTAATTTTTTGAATTATGGAATAAAAAAGATCAGCGGCATTGATGAGAAAATTAATTTAGTTGGTCGGTTAATAAATTTACTTAGTATAGAAATAGAATTGGCTAATGATATTAAAGAATATAAAAGAAAAATTAAAGATAATGGTAAAATAATGGAAATATCCACCTATATCTTGCATCTAGAAAGTATAAAACAAGATTATGTTGTTCTAAAAAATAAATTTAGAAAAGATAGAATCTTAAAAGGATTTCTTGAACTAAAGAATATATCTATAGACATTAGCGATAAATGTAACCTTAGATGTAAGATATGTAATCAGTGGAAAGATTCAAACAAACATAAAAAATTAGAATTTGAAGATATAAAAAAATTAATGGATCAAATTTCAAAATTTTATCCTAATGTTACTTTAGAATTTAGTGGACAAGAACCTCTGCTTAAAAAAGATTTATTGTTTAAATGTCTTGAATATGGGTCAAGAAAAAATATTAGTTTAGCATTGAGTACTAATGGAACTTTAATAGATAAAGAAACTGCGGAACAACTTATGAAATTCAATTTACACCATATTTCTATTTCACTTGATGGGTTTAAAGAAGCACATGATTATTTAAGAAATAAAGAAGATGTTTTTGATGGTGTTGTTAAAGGATTAAAATTCCTTGTTAATATTAAAAAAAATGAAAATGTTAATACGGCTGTTTCGGTTACAACAGTTATAACAAACTATAATGTAGATAAACTTTTAGAGTTTTATCATTTTCTTAATGAATTAGGAATTGATTCTGTTAATTTTAATGCTTATATCCTAGATAATTCTTATTTTTTTAATAAAAGAGCTACTTATGAAAATAATGAATTTTGGGTATCTCCAAATAAGATTCTGAAATTAAAAGAAGTTATAAATGAACTAATTAAATTAAAAAAAGAAAATTCAAAACCAACTACAACTAATTCTGTAAAACAATTAGAGGCAATTCCAAATTATTTTGTAGAGAAAAATAAATTTAAGAAAGGGACTTGTTTTGCGGGTAATAATTATTTTCATATAACTAATTTTGGGGAAGTTACTGTATGCGGTAAAGGTCCTCGTTTGAATATTAAAGATTATAATCTTGAAGAAATATGGGAACATCCCAATTTTAAGAAGACAAGACTTGATGTTCAAAATTGCAAAAAACTTTGCTTAAATAATTGTTTTGAATTAACATAGATACAATGAAACTTATTGAAATTAAAACTTATTTGAATAGGAAAGTGAATCAGCTTTATTCTCTTATAAATAATGATTTAACTAAACCAAATTCTATCCATCTCTGTGTTACCCATAATTGTTGTTTAAGTTGTAAGCATTGTGATATCTGGAAAATAAAAGATGAAAGAAAAGAACTTACAACAGAACAATTAAAAGATGTTATTCTTAAACTTAAAAAATGGTTAGGACCTTTTAATCTAAATATTTCCGGGGGAGAACCCTTTTTAAGAGATGATCTGGTTGATGTAATCAAATTTAGTCAAAAAATAAGTGTTGCTATTACTGTAACAACAAATGGTGTTCTTATCAATGAAGAGCTAGCTGAGAAGATTGCTAAGAGTGGAGTAAAAAATCTTAATATCTCTTTAGATGGTTTTGAAGAAAAACATGATCATATAAGGAATAGAAAAGGAGTTTATGATAAGTCTGTTAAAGCAATTAATTATTTTAAAAATTATAAGATACCGGTTTATTTAGCTACTGTTATCACAAAGTACAACTTAGAAGAGCTCTCTGATATGGTAAGATTTGCTAAAAACAATAATTTAGATGGTATAAATTTTCAACCTTTAATGCAAAATTTTGGTGCTGAGTATAATGCAAGTTGGCATAATAAAAATGAATTTTGGCCTGAAGATAAGGAAAAAATTGAAAATTCAATTAATAAGATTATAGAACTAAAGAAAAAAGGAATGCCTATAATTAATAGTACAAAACAGTTAGAATTAATGAAAATTTATTTTTTAAATCCAAATGAACATGCCAGTTTAAGATGCTTGGTTGGAGAAAAAAACTTTTCTATTAATGAATATGGTGAAGTTATGTTGTGCTTTTTTATGAAACATATTGGAAACATTACTAAAGAAGATCCAAAAAATATTTGGGATTCTGAAGAGGCAAAGATAAGAAAGAAACAAATAGATTTATGCAAAAGAAATTGTGATCTGTTAAATTGTAATTTTACAAAATGATTGAATTAAAAAAAGTAATGATAAGTCCTACTGATAGATGTAATTTGAGATGTAAATTTTGTTGGAGACTTGAAAATCAAGAAGCTAATGTAGATAAAGAATTATCCATAGATGAGATAAAAAATATATTAGAAGATTGTAAGAAATTAAATGTTAAAACAATTGATTTTACTGGTGGGGGAGAGCCATTTATAAGAGAAGATATTTTCGAATTAATAGAATTGGCTAAAAGTTATGGGTTCGAGGTAACCTTAACTACCAATGCTTCTTTTTTAACAGAAGAAAAAATAGAGGAATTAATTAAACTGGAATTGGATGATATCTGTTTTTCTTTAGAAAGTTATGATCTTAAAATAAATGATTATTTGCGTGGAGAGGGTACATTTGAGAAAACTATTGAAAGTATTAAAATATTTAATAAGTTTAAAAGAAATTATTCTTCTAAGAAGCCTATCATTAGAGTTGCCACTGTTATAACAAATGCTAATTATAAGGATTTAGATGGTTTAGTAGATCTTGTAAGTGAAAATAATATTACTTCTGTAAATTTTTCTGTTATGATTGAATGGGAGAGTAATAAAGGAATTTCTATGAAAAATGAAAAAGATTTTCTTGAAGTTCTAATAAAATTAAAAAATAAAATTAAAAAATCTAATTTAAATTCAAATATAGATGCTATAATTAAACATGGGCTTTTTGAGCATGATTTGCCAAATTTCTGTTTTGCACCATGGGAAATGGTTTTTATAAATTCTGGTGGGGATGTGTTAGTTTGTTGTACTCTTGCTAGTTACCATGAAAATATTATTGGTAATGTGGAGAAAAATACTTTTTATGATATTTGGTCTGGCGAACAAATGGAAAAATTTAGAGAGAAAATAAAACAGAAAAAATATTTTCCCGAATGTAAAAAGTGTTTGCCTGATTTTGTTGAAAGATATAATAAGATGGGTAAAAATTTAAAATGGGATTAAAAGCAGAAAGGGTTGCGAAGTGGGCTGTTGGTGAACCCCAAGCACCAGTAAGAATAGAATTACATCCTACAAATAAATGTAATTTAAAATGCAGGTTTTGTTGGCAATCTACTGTTAAAGAAATTGATACTTCTACTGAATTAAGTGATGAGAAATTATATTCTATTGTAAGAGAAGCTGCCGAAATTGGTGTTAAAGAATGGATAATTTCTGGTGGTGGAGAACCCTTAGTTAGAAGAAATGCTACAATGAATGTATTTGAGTTGATTAAAAAAAATAATATGTGGGGGCAATTAACTACCAACGGTACTCTTTTCAGAAAAGAAGATGTAAAAAAACTTGTAGAAATTAATTGGGATCAAATTCAAATAAGTATTGATGGACCTAATTCTAAAATACAGGATTACCTTAGAAATAAAAAAGGCGGTTTTGCTAATGCTGTTGAAACAGCAAGATTATTTAGCAAATATAAAATTAATTTGGATAAGAATCAACCTTATCTTGGTTTCAATACTGTTCTAAACAGATTAAATTATGATAAGTTGGATGAGATGATAGATCTTGCTTATGATGTTGGTTTTCAATTAGTTTATTTCGAGCCAATTTATGGTGGTTACTTAACTAAAGAAAGATTGACATTAAATGAAGAAGAGAAAAAAGAATTAAGATATTGTGCTAAAAAAGCTAAGAAAAGAGCAAATAGGTTGAGAATAGATACAAATATTGATAGGTTTATGCAAACAAAACTTGTTGATAAATCTGACTTTAAACATGTTGTACTAAGGGAAACTGAAAATTCTTTTAATCATTTTATTTCTGCTCCTTGTTATCAACCATGGTATTTACTTGGAATTAAGGCTAATGGTTTGGCTGGTTGTTGTTCAACTTTTGAAGTCGGTGAATACATCCAAGATAAAACACTTAAGGAATTATGGTTAAGCAAAACTTTCAATGAAATAAGGAATAATATGCTGAATAAAAATTTACCAGAATATTGTTCAAAGTGTTCTGTGGTTGTTGTTATGGATAATAAAGATATAAGAAAAAGTCTTAAGAAAAATTATGAATTATAGGAAGCTAGGAAGGACAAATTTGAATGTTTCTGTTATTGGATTAGGTGGTGGTGCATTAAATCCAAATAAAGATCCTAGTTTAACTTTAGATGAAGCTAAAGAAATTATTTCTTATGCTGTTAAGAATGGGGTAAATTTCATAGATACTGGGAAGGAATATGATGAGGAATTTATTTCTAAAGCAATTGGAAAAGAAAAATTGCATATAGCTACAAAATCAGAGGCTAAAACTAAGAAAGAGATGAATAAAGACATTAAAGATAGCTTAGAAAAATTGGGTGTTGAAAGTATAGACATCTATCAAATGCATATGGTAGAATCTCTTGAAGATTTCAATAAAAGAATAGAAAATGGTGTGTTGGATTCTTTAAAAGAAGCTAAATCTAAAGGATTGATAAAATATATTGGAATATTTAGCCACAAGATAGAGGTCTTAGTTGAAGCTATTAAGACAGGTTACTTTGATGTTGTTTTAGTTCTTTATAATGTTGGGCACAGGAAAGCAGAAGAACTTTTTGATTACACAAAAAAATATGATGTTGGAGTAATAGTTGCTGCTCCTTTTGGTGGAGGGATTTTAGTAGATCAAAAAATTGAGGGAATATCAAATCCAAAAGCAAAAGATATGGTAGCAGAAAATGCTTTAAGTTTTATACTTTTTAATGAAAATATCTCAACAATAATACCTGGTTCAAGGACTCTTAAGGAAGTTAAAGAAAACATTGATGTTGAAAACAAAAATTTAAATTTATCTACTGAAGGGGTTTATGAAAAAGTAAAAGATTTTTTAGGAGAAGATTTTTGTAGAGGTTGCAGGTATTGTGAGCCTTGTGATGTTTGTGAATCTCTTCCAATAAGTGAAATTCTAAAATTAAAAATTTTATATGAAAAATATGATTATAGAATCAGACCAAAAATTGAGTATTTGGAACTTAAGGTTAACGGAGATGTATGTACACAATGTGGAAAGTGTTTATCAAGATGCCCTTATAATATCCCTATTTCAAAACTACTTTTAGAAGCCCATAAAACTTTAACAATAACTGATTCTGATTTAAAAGAATGGGCTTTAGGAGAAATTATCTACTGCAATATGAATGAATTAAAACAAAAATTCGTTGATAATTATAATTTGTTGTTTAATAATAAGATAAAGATTGAGAAAATTAGTTATGAAATTCTTAAAATTAAAAAAGAATTGGTTGAAAAAAATAATGAAATAAAAGATAAGATTGAGATGATTAAAGATAGGGATGAAGGTTTGAAAAATAAAGATGATAATTTAAGAAAACTTGAAATTGATTTAAAGAATA
>NZBH01000036.1 GCA_002687815.1 archaeon
TAATGCAATACGATAATGCATACCAATAGTATCTATAATTATTAATTTAGCTTTAGATGATTTTATTATTTCTTTTAATCTGTTAAATTGATTTTTTTGTTCATTAAAATTATTTATTTTAAATAAGAAAATGTTATTGATTATTTTTTTATAATCTGGATATAATTGTTTTATTCTTTCTATTGAGAAACTATTTTCTGTATCTAAAAAGATAACTTTTCCTTGTTTTGCATATTTTATTGCTGCAATTAAACAAAAAGTAGTTTTTCCAGTAGCTGCTTCTCCATAAATCATAATTGCTATATCTTTATAGTTAAAGAATTCATCTAAATCTTTAGATATTTTCATAAATTTAAATTGATTAGAGAATCTTTTAAAGTTTTCTAGTTTATATCAAAAGCTTTATTAATAAGGAATTAAGGTAAAGGACGATGCAAGAAACAAAATTAAAGGTTATGGAAGCATTACAAGAAGAAGCTTATAAAGGAATTGTAAGAATTGATGCAGAAACAATGCATGAAATAGGTGTAAGAGTAGGCGATATCATTGAGATAGAAGGTAATAGGAAAACCGTTGGTATTGTTGATAGAGCATATCCTACTGATGTTGGTCAATCAGTAATAAGGATGGATGGAATTCTTAGAAGAAATGCAAAAACCGGAATTGGTGAAACTATTAAAGTAAGAAAATCTGAGATAAAAGAAGCTCAAAAAATTACAATTGCTCCGGCACAAGATAATATTATGATTCAAGCTCATCCAAATGTTTTTAAGAGAGGTTTATTGGGAAGAGCAGTAATTAAGGGAGATATGGTTGCTATTGGTGGTACTCAAAGAAGAAGAAAAACAATGACTGGGTCTCCTTTTGAAGATATATTTGATGTTTTTGAACAAGAATTTATGGGTAACTTTGGTTTAGGTGGATTAAAATTTGTAGTTGCTAATACTTCTCCTAAAGATATTCCTGTAATTATTACTGAAACAACTGAATTAGAGATAAGTCCAAAGGCTATTGAAACAGTTGAAGAAAAAATATTAGATGTTACTTATGAAGATATTGGCGGTTTAAGGGGAGAAATTAAAAAAATAAGAGAAATGGTAGAATTACCCTTGAAACATCCAGAACTTTTTGAGAGATTAGGAATTGAACCACCTAGAGGAGTTTTACTTCATGGTCCTCCTGGAACTGGTAAAACTTTATTGGCTAAAGCTGTAGCTAATGAATCAGATTCTTATTTTATTTTAATTAATGGTCCAGAAATTACTTCTAAATTTTATGGAGAATCTGAAAAAAGAATTAGAGAATTATTTGAAGAAGCAGAGAAAAATGCACCTTCTATTATTTTTATAGATGAAATAGATGCTATTGCTCCTAAAAGAGAAGAAACTTATGGAGAAGTAGAACGTAGAATGGTTGCACAATTATTAGCAACAATGGATGGTTTGAAATCAAGAGGTAAGGTAGTTGTTATTGGTGCAACTAACAGACCAAATGCTGTTGATCCTGCTTTGAGAAGACCTGGAAGATTTGATAGAGAAATTTCTATTAGTGTTCCAAATAAGGAAGGAAGACTAAGCATGTTAAAAATTCATACAAGAAATATGCCTTTAACAAAAGATGTTAAATTAGATAAACTTGCTGAAGTAACTCATGGTTTTGTTGGTGCTGATGTTTCAGCATTATGTAAAGAAGCAGCTATGAATGTTTTAAGAAGAATTTTACCAAAAATAAAATTAGAAGATAAAACTGTTTTGTCCAGAGATATATTAGAAAAATTACAAGTTACGGGTAAAGATTTTGAAATAGCTTTGAAATCTGTAAGACCAAGTGCAATGCGTGAAGTATTAATTGAAACACCAAATACAACTTGGGATGATATTGGTGGTTTGGAAGATTTAAAACAAGAATTAAAAGAAGCAGTAGAATGGCCATTAAAAAATCCAGGGGTGTTTGATAAGTTAGGAGTAAAACCACCTAAAGGAATTTTGATTTATGGTCCTCCAGGAAGCGGTAAGACTTTATTGGCTAAAGCTGTAGCAAGAGAATCTGGTTCTAACTTTATTTTAATTAAAGGACCTGAATTATTGAGTAAATGGGTTGGAGAGTCTGAAAAAGGTGTTAGGAAAATATTTGAAAAAGCTAGACAAGCATCCCCAACTATAATATTCTTTGATGAAATAGACTCAATAACTTCTAGAAGAGGAACTGAGGTTGGCACAAAGACAACAGAAAGAATGGTTAATCAATTGCTTACTGAAATTGATGGTTTAGAAGAACTAACAGATGTTGTTGTTATGGCTGCAACTAATAGACCAGATTTAATAGATCCTGCTTTGTTAAGAGCTGGTAGATTTGATAGAATTATTTCTACTACAGTTCCAAATAAAAGTGGAAGATTGAAAATTTTTGGAATTCATACAAAAGGTATGCCTCTAGATAAGGATGTTAATTTAAGTAAATTAGCAGAGAAAACAGAAAGTTATACTGGTGCAGATATTCAAAATATTTGTAGAGAAGCAGCTTTTTTTGCATTAAGAGAGAATATGAATACTGTTAAAATAAAGAATAAACATTTTGAGGATGCATTTAAGAAAGTAAAACCTTCGCTCTCTGAAATAGATTTGAAATTGTATAAGACAATAGAAGAACAATACATAAGAGCTGCTAGAAGTCCAACCATTAGAAAACATCCAAGTTATACTGGTTAAGCAGTTAAAACTTTTTCACCGACTTTAATTGTATGTTCAGCTTGGGTTACAAAACCTTTTCTTCTTTCTACTAATTGAGGATATTGTTTTATGATACCTTCTTTTTCTAAAAGTCTTAAAATAAAATTAATATTTGGGAATTTTAACCATCTTGCACTGAATGGCATTGTTTTATAGTTTTTTTGAATATAACTTAATACTTTTCTTGCATTTGTATTTCTTATTGGCTTAATATTTTCCAAAGAAAAAACATTTGAAGGTTTACCTTCCATTACACGGCCTTCACCATCTGTTGCAAAAGGTTCGATAGCCACTATCATTCCTTCTTTTAATTCTCTTTTGTCATTATTATTGAAATTTGGAACTGTTATTCCTGCATGTATTGTATATTGTTTTATTTCATGGCCAGATAAATTATGTATTGAAGTATAACCATATTCTTCAATTTTTTTTTGAATAGCATCACCAATTTCGCAAACTTTTGTATTTGGTTTTGCTAATTTAAGAGCTTCTTTTAATGCTTCTTCTGTTGCTTGTATCATTTTTTCATATTTTTTTGTTCCAACTTCAACAGTACAAGCAGTATCACCCATATAGCCATTAACACTTGCGCCTAAATCTAATTTTACTAAGTCTCCTTTTTTAATTTTAGTTTGATCATTAATTAATGGAGAAGCATGAGCTGCTATATGATTTATAGAAACATCAACTGGGAAAGCAGGTTTTCCACCTAAATCAATAATCTTTTTTTCTATTTTTTCTGCAATTTCAATAGCTAAAGTATTTTCTTTTACTAATTTTCTTCCAAATTCCCTTGCTTCTGCAGTAATTTTTCCGGCTTTTTCCCAATCATCCATTTTTAACGAAACTTTTTAGTTTAGATTGATCTTCATCTTCTAATAAATCTTCCTTTTTGTAACCCAATACTTCAAATATTGTTTGTATTGAAGGTAGGATTTGGTGATTAATATAATAATCCGCGTCATAATCAGTAGCGTCTTCTACTAATTTTGCTCTATCCCTAATTAAACCTGTTCCTTTTGTAACTATATATTGTATTATTGAACCTGGACCAACTTTTATATTTTTCTTTAACATTTGTTTTGCTACAGCTACATGGGGTCCTATTGATTCATAATCATTTATATTTTTATTTAGTTGTGTTCTAATTACCATATCTTCCATGTTCAATTTTTTATTTTTTATTTCATTTACTTCTTTTCTTACATAATCTAATGCTTTTTGTACATTGTTTTCTTTTAAAATAAATTCAAAAACTTTTCTTTGTATATTTTTTGAAATGTTACTCCAACCTCTTCTTACTATCTCAAAACCTCTTATTTTTATTTCTTTATTCTCATTTATTAAAGCATATTTTTTCTTTGCACCTGTCTTAGCACTTTTTTTACCTACAAAAATACCTCTCTCATAAAAACTTTCTAATTCTAATTCCATTAAACTTGGTAATTCGTTATTAAAATCCTTTAAAAATTTTAGAATGTCATCTTTATTTTTATTACCTATTTCAATAAAGACAGAATCTGTGTCTCCGTAAATAACAGTGAATCCAAATTCTTCAACTTTAGAAATTAATTTTTTAATATAGAATCTTGCGTAAGCTAAGATTGCAGCTGAACATTCAATACTATACCATCTTGCACCAAAATATCCTGTGTATCCATGGAAACCTGCAGCAATTATTTTTAATGCATAACTTCTTGCTTTTAATACAGGACTTTCATTTTTCTTTATGATTTCTTTAATTCTTATTCTTCTTTCTATTAGTTCCTTTACAATTTGAGGAATGAAACCTTCTTCTTTATAACTAAAATGGAATTTTATACCATCAATTTCAGGACTTTCATTAGAATTTTCTTTATCATCTGTTATAGTGGATAAACAAATATTGTGTGCAGATATTATTGAAGGATGTAATCCTCTGAAATCTAAAACAGCTAAGTTTTCATATAAACCTGGTTTTGGTTCGAAGACAAATCCACCTGTGTAAGTATTGTACCTTCTTGCTTTCCTTTCTCCAAAACTTGGTTTTTTTAAAATAATTTCATTAAAGTCTACTGTTTTTTTCATAAGGTAATTTTCTATTAATTGTCCGTAAGTCATTTTAGAAACATCGTAGATTGGTTGGGAAACTATTTTTACTAATTCATTTATGTTTGGGGTTATTTTTTCAAAAATTCTTAAACATAGTTCTGCATCTTTTAAGTTGTATAAACAGAATTTTTCTAATCCTTTATTGTTTTCCCAGGCATCACTTAAATCTAAAATATCTAAGGATATTTTATTTTCTCCTAAGATTTCTTCAGCAACACTATCTAAGCTGTAGGATTGTGTTTGTAAAGAACCAGATGCTACATCTCCACTCATTATTTGTTTAATGAATTTCCAAATGTCAATGTGAGGTATTCCATTTATTTTTACTGAACTTGTATTTCCTGCTCTTCTTTTAAATTTTATAACTTTTTTATCTAAACCTATATCTAAATCTATTTTTAGAAAATCAGCTCTTGCTTTAATATAAGGCCAATCAAAACCATCAGAATAATAACCAACGATATAATCTGGTTTGTAGCTTTTAATTATATTCTTGAATTCTTTTAATAATTTTACTTCACTACTTACGAATTCAATTTCTTTTTTAGAAGTTTTGAATTCTTTCCAAGTAATACATTTTCTAAAGCCATCACTTCCTGCTAAACCAATCATTATTATTGGTGGTTGATTATCTCCTTGTACTGATGATGCAGGATTAGAAGTTTCAATGTCAAAACTTAATACTTTAGGATTTTCTAAAATATCATCTGTTTCTTGTGATACTTTTCCCTTAACATAAATATCAACATCTAAACTAGTGTTGATTATATTCCCGTTAACTTTACATAAAGATAGTGGTGTAATTTTATTTTCGATTAAATATTTTTTATAAGAAGATATGTCATATTCTTCTATTGATTTTATTTCTTTAATTGCTTTAAGATATTCTCTGATTAATTTAATTTCTTTTGTAAATCTTACAAATACTTTAATTGCATTTACTTTTTTACCAAGATATTTCTTTTTAGTTAATTCAGCATCTAAAACTTGAATAATTTTTTCATCAAATTCAAAACTAATTTTTTTAATTTGATTTAGTAATTCACTTAAATTTGTATTATCTTCTGGAATAACTAAAAAGTTTGGTTTGAAACTTTTGTCTAATACACAAATTTTCTCTCCAGTAATTGTTTTTCCAAATATTCTGATGATAATACCTTCTTCTCTTTCTATATAGTCAATATCTATTGGAAAAAACTTAATTTCAATCATAACTATACAGTCGTTAATAAGGTTTATAAGTGTTTTTAACA
>NZBH01000037.1 GCA_002687815.1 archaeon
ACAGAAAAAAATTTGTGAAAAAATTGGAAAAAATATTTCAATATTGCATGATAATGATATAGTTCATGGGGACTTAACTACTTCTAATATGATTTTAAAAAAAGATAAAGTTTATTTTATTGATTTTGGTTTAGGTTTTATTTCTGATAAAACTGAGGATAAAGCTGTTGATTTACACTTGTTAAAAAAAGCTTTAATGACTAAACATTATAGAATTTTTGAGAAATCTTTTGAAAATGTTTTAAAGGGCTATAAAGAAAATAAGGATTTTAAAGAAGTTTTGAATAGATTAGAAAAAGTTGAAAGCCGTGGTAGATACAAGAGAAAGGCTAAATAAGAAAGTTTTTTAAAACTAAAATTGTATGAATTAAGTTATAGCCCCATAGTGTAGTGGCCAATCATCGTGCCCTTTGGAGGCATGGACCCAGGTTCGAATCCTGGTGGGGCTATCCAAAATTTTATAAGTATGGAGGTTTTATCTTAGTATATGGCAGAAAAAGAAAAAAAAATCGGAGTCATATTTGACTATTTTGCAAAGATAAAAGTAGCTGCAATAAAGTTAGGAGCAGGATTGAAAGCAGGAGATGTTATACATGTTAAAGGACATACTACTGATTTTGAACAAAAGATCAAATCTATGCAAATAGAAAATAAAAGCGTCGATAAAGCTAAGAAAGGCGACTCTATTGGTTTGAAAGTTAAAGATAGAGTAAGACCTAATGATACTGTTTACTTAGTAAAACAATAGCTTTATAAATAGAAATTTTTAATAAAGATTATTCGATGGATAAGTCGGTGTAGGCTTACTTATACCGGAGACTCAAACTAATTCTGAGTTTCCAATAAATAATATAAAAATGGCAAGAATGCATTCCCGTAAAAAAGGGAAAAGTGGAAGTACTAGGTCTTTGAGAAAAAGTAAACCTAGTTGGATTAGACATAAAGATAATGAAATAGAACAGTTAGTTGTAAAACTAGCTAAAAGTGGTAAGACTCCAAGTAAAATTGGAATATTTCTTAGAGACTCTTATGGTATATATGATGTGAAAAAATTAACTGGAAAAAAAATAAATAAGATCTTAGAAGAAAATGATGCTAAACTTAAAGTGCCTGAAGATTTTAAGGCATTAATTAAAAAAGAAATCTTATTGATAAAACATTTAGAAAAAAATAAACATGATATGCCTAGTAAAAGAGGTTTATTATTAACTGAAAGTAAGATTAAGAGATTAGCAAAATATTACAAGAAAGTTGGTAAGTTGCCAAAAGATTGGAAATATAGTAGAGAAGAAATTAAATTATTAGAATAAAATGACATATGATTCTTTTGATAAGGCTTTAGAGAATGCTGTTAGCAAATTTAAATTATGTTCTGATAAACCTATAAGGATTATTAGCCATTTTGATAGTGATGGAATTTCTGCAGCTTCAATTTTAATTAAAGCTTTGAAAAGAGAAGATATGAAATTTGCAGTTTCTATTGTAAGACAATTAAGTAAAAATGTACTTGAAGAATTAAAATTAGAAGATTATAGTTGTTATGTTTTTTTAGATTTAGGTTCTGGTTCCTTGAGTTTGATTAAAGAATTTTTAAAAGATAAAACAATTTTTGTTTTGGACCATCATAAAATAGAAGATGTAAAAAGTGATGTAATCCACATTAATCCACATTTGTTTGGAATAGATGGTACCACAGAAATTTCTGGAGCAGGTGTTACTTATTTGTTTGCTAAGAAATTAAATATTAAAAATAAAGATATGGCTCATATTGCTTTGGTTGGTGCTATTGGTGATGTCCAAGAAAATAAAGGATTTTTTAAATTAAATAATGATATTCTAAAAGATGCTATTGAACTTAATAATGTTGAAGTAAAACAAGGTTTGAGAATGTTTGGTTTGCAAACAAAACCCTTGCATAGGGTTCTTCAATATAGTATAGATCCTTATATTCCTGATGTTACTGGAAGTGAAGAAGGAGCATTATTATTTTTAGATAAGATTGGGATAGAAGCTAAGAGAGGAAATAAATGGAAAAAATTAGTTCATTTAGATGATGATGAGATGAAAAAATTAGTTACTGGAGTAATACTTAAAAGACTTGGAAGTGAGAAAAATCCAGAAGATGTTCTAGGTCCAGTTTATACTTTAAAAAATGAAGAAATGGAAAGTCCTACTAAAGATGCAAAAGAATTTTCAACCTTATTGAATTCTTGTGGCAGATTAAGGAAATCTTCTGTGGGTATTGGAACTTGTTTGGGTGATGAAAATCTTAAACATGAAGCTACAAAAGTTCTTAATGAATATAAAGGAGAAATAATTAATTCTTTAAATTGGTTTTATAAAAATAAATCTAAAATGATTGAAGAAGAAGGATTTATTATAGTAAATGCAGAAGATAAAATAAATGATACTTTAATTGGTACTTTGGCTTCTATGATTTCTAGAACAAATCTTTACAAAGAAGATACTGTTATTTTGACAATGGCGCATACATTTGATAATAAAACTAAAATTAGCATTAGAAAAACAGGAAGGAAAAACAATAATTTGAATTTATTATCTTTACTTAATGAAATTGTTACAAAAGTTGGTGGAGAAGCAGGTGGACATTCTTATGTTGCTGCTGGTGCTTTAATTGATCAAGAGAAGGAAGAAGAATTTATAAAGGTTGCTAGGAACCTTTTGAAGAATAGAATGATGGAGGAAAAAGTTTGAAATGGCTGGATCTAAAAGTAAAGGAGCAAAACAGAAAAAGAAAACTTGGTATGAAATACTAGCTCCAAGAGAATTTAATAATCAAACTATTGGGGAAACTCTAGCTTTTAGTTCTGATTCTTTGATTGGTAGGACTACTAGTTTTAATCTAATGAATTTAACTAGAGACATGAAAAAGCAAAATATGATGGTTAAATTCAAAATTAAAGAAGTTAAAGATGGAAAAGCTTTAACTGAAATTGTTGGTTATCATATGGTGCCAGCTTATGTTAAAAGAGTTATAAGAACTGGTAGAACTAAGATAAATGATTCAGCAGAATATGTAACTAGAGATAAAATCAAGGTTAGAATAAAGCCTTTAATATTAACAAGAGGTATAATTAAAAAATCTGTTGTTAAATGTTTGAGAAAAGAGTCTAGAAAATTTTTAAAAGAGTTTGTTGAAAGACAAAATTATGAAAATATTTTTTCTTCTATTATTTCTTATATTATACAAAGAAAATTAAAAAGTTATTTGAGAAAAGTTTCCCCAATTGCTGTTTGTGAAATTAGGGTTTTTGAGAAGATTTAGTAAGGTTTATAAAAGAAAATTCTAATTTATTTCTTATGCCTCGGTAGCTCAGCGGCTAGAGCAGCAGATTTGTAATCTGCAGGTCGGGGGTTCAAATCCCTCTCGGGGCTTTCGGGCTTGTGGTCTAGTGGCTATGACGCCGCCTCGACATGGCGGAGATCGCAGGTTCAAATCCTGCCAAGCCCATCAAAACATTTATATATTTTTGAACTTATTTTTAGATAACCGGTGTTTTAATTTGATTGGAAAAAGAGGTGTTAAAAGAGGGCAAATAACTACTTGGATAATTCTTGGTATAGTTATATTAACTGCAATTGGTGGAACTATTCTTGTTAAAAATACTGTTTTGAAATCAGAATGGGATAAAAATAGAGAAAGAGCAGCTAAAGTTCCCCAGCAAATAGTTCCTGTTAAAGATTATATTGATGGTTGTATTAGTACAATTGGTAAAGATGCTATTAATATGGTTGGAATGCAAGGTGGTTATGTAGATATACCTGGTTTTAAACTAACTGTTTTTCCCAATGGGGCTTTAGAAGTTCCTTATTGGTATTATCAAAAGGAAAATGGTATTGATGTTGTGAATATTCCTCCTTTTGATGATATGGGGAGAGAAATTTCTAATTATGTTAATTCTGAATTACAAAGCTGTTTTGATAATTTTAGATCTTTAAGAGAAAGTGGTTATAGAATAACTACTGGAGATATTAAAACAATTACAGAAATAGGTGATGAAAAAATATTTTTGACTTTAGATTTTCCTGTTCGTATTGAATTTAAAGGTTTAACTTTTAATATGGATAAACATTATAATTCATTTGATGTAAATTTAGGGAAATTATACAAATTAGCTAATAAAATTATAGAAAGAGCAAGTGAAGATGTATTTTTAGAAGAGCAAACTATAGATTTTTTAGTTTTGTATGATGAAATACCTTTTTCTGGAAGTGAATTAAGATGTTCTCCTAAGATTTGGTTAAAAGAAGATGTTATTAGAGAATTAAGAGAAATTTTAGCTAATAATATACCTTTTACTAAGATTAAAGGTACTAGTCATAGTTTTCCCAATAGATTTTATAATAGATTTTTGTGGGATATTGGTGTTGGTGGTTATAGTGGAATAAGATCTGATTTTATGTTTTCAAGAAATTGGTTAATTGATTTAGATGTATTTCCTAGAAAAGGGAATGTTTTAAAATCTGAATCAGTAACTGGTAATCTTGGATCAGCTACTGGACTTGCTCAATCATTTTTATGTTTACAAAATTATCATTTTATTTATGATATAAAATATCCTATTTTGATAAAACTAATAGATGATTCTTCTTTTAATGGAGAAGGTTATACTTTCCAATTTGCTAGTCAGGTTGTTATAGATAATAATCAACCAAGAAGAAGTGTAATAGTTCCTGAATCTATTCAAGAAGGAGCTACTAGATATTGTGATAAACGTTTTGTTGATTCTGCTGTTTATACTTATGAAAAAGATTTAGATGGAAATTTAAGACCACTAAGTGATGTTCGTATTGGTTATAGATGTATAAATCACTTCTGTGATATTGGTAAAACTGAATTTGATGTTTATGATGAAGCTTCTTTAAGAACTGAGTTTCCTTCTTGTATTAATGGAGAGATTGTTGCTGAAAAAGAAGGTTATCATCTTGTAAAAGAGCAAGTTTCTACAAACAATAGGGTGGAAATACCTCTTATTTTAGAGCCTTATGTTGTTAGAAAAAGTAAAGTAAAAGTTATAAATAAAGGTGGTTCTGTTAGAAGTCTTCTTTCTTCTGAAAAAGTAATTATGCAATTAATTGAAAATGATAAAGATTATAGTACTTCTGTAATCTATCCAGATAATGAAGATATCTTGTTAATTCCAGGAGACTATACTGTAAATGCTTTTTTAGTTAAAGAAGGAAGAATTAATATTGCTGATAGAAAAGTTGAGAAATGTATAGATGTTCCTAAGAAAGGTATAATTGGAGTATTAGGTGCTACTGAAGAGAAATGTGTTGAAACTACTATTCCTGGTGGAACTTTTAATAATGTTGTAACTGGAGCTGTAGAATTTGAATTTACTATTAATAGTTATGATTTAAAAAAAGATTCTGTGGAATTTTATATTCCTTCAAAAGGTGTTCCTAAGAATGTAGAAGATATGGCACAAATAACTCTTGAAGTGCCTGAAAATTTTGTTTATCCGAGGTTTTTAGATGAATAGGGCTAAAATAATTTCAATATTTTGTATTGCATTATTCTTAATTATTCCTTTTTATATCTCTGATAGTTACGCTATTGAAGCTCAGTTGCCAGAAGGACCTGAGTTAGAATTACCTGAAGATGTTTTTGAAGGGGAAATTACTGAATTGATTGTTGAAATAGGTAGTTATGAACCACCTGTTATAACTGCTTCTATTATAGAGGAGCAAGATGTATCTATTTATGCTAATCTTGTTGGTATTCCAACTAATCCTACAGCAAGCATTCCTAAAATAAGTAGAATTATTACAACTGTCAAAGGAAATAATCCTTATGTTGCTGGAGCTCCAAGATATCATAAATCTAGACTTCTTAGTTTAACTGATTTAGGATATCTAGAAATAAAATTAAAAAAAATTCCTAAAGAAGAAGATGTCCCAGATGTTATTGATGTTAATATGACTGCTAGGATTTATTATGATGTTGAAACAGAAACTATTGGTGGTGAAGATACAAGAACAATGCAGATTTCTTCTGAAAATGAGTTTTTTAATAATATGCGTAGTTATAGCTTTCTTGGTGGCAAGGTTTTTATTAGGGTAAAAGATATTGGAACTAATGGTGCAAATTTTGAACTTTATGATTCTTCTGAAAAAAGAATCGGTGCTTTTAGTTTAAGAGAAGATCAAACTTCTAAAGCTTATTCTTTAATTCCTGGTTCTGAGTTAATGCAAGATAAAATCAGACTTAGATTGGATTCTGTTAAAGAAACATCT
Source organism: archaeon (assembly GCA_002687815.1). Lineage (GTDB taxonomy): Archaea > Nanobdellota > Nanobdellia > SCGC-AAA011-G17. The sequence goes on from NZBH01000037.1 coordinate 6,262, forward strand.
GCTCAAGTAGAATTAAAGATAGAAGGCGATACTGTAACTCTATCTGAAAATGAACGTATTTATGATGGTGATTGGAAGATTGATTTAATTAATGATGATAAAGATTATATTGTGTTGTATAAAAAAGGTATGGATCAATCTATTGTTCTTGGAGAAGGAGATGATATTCTTATAAGTGAACCCAAAATTAGAGAAAATCTTGAATTAATTAAAACAATTAAACCAGGAGATATTGAAAACTTTAAGAAAAGTTTAGAAGAATTTAAGGGAGATATTTCTGATAAATTTAAAGTAGAAAAAATAAAATCTGCTTTTGAAAAAAATGCTAGGATTAAAGTTGGATCTAGTGTTGGTTCGTTTGAAGAAGATAAACCACTTGTAGAAAATACTCGTTGTGGTATGAAGTGTACTTTAACTAAAATAAAAGATGATAGAATTATTGTTAAAGTTCCTGATAAAAATTGTGATGGATATTTATCTAGAAGTTTAAAAATTGATGATGATGAAGATTTACACATTTATTGTGATAAGAGTATAGAATTAGAAGAAATTGAAACTGGAAAAGAGATTACAGTAACTTTGCTTACTGGAACTGGTAAGGGAATGACTATTTCTGATTTTAGTTTACATTTACCTATTGAAAAGAGACTTATCAATTTTTCTCCTGAAGAATTGGATCAAAAAATAAATGAAACTAAAAAAACAATTGAAGATCTTGAAACTCTTATTACTGATTTAGATGATGTTGTTAGAACTTGGACTGCTATTTGTTTAGGTGTTGGTGCTACAATTACTGTTGGAGCATTTTTTACTGGTCTTGGAAAAGGAGAAGTAGAAGAAGGTGTTAAAAAAGTTGGAGAAGGAAAAGAATGTACTTATGATGGGGGAGGTTGTAACAGTATAAATAAATTTTGTTATAATGGTTGGTGTATACCCTGTACATCGGATTTCTACAATTGTGATGAGAAAGGTGGTTGTGAAAAAGATTCTGCTTGTGGAATGCAAACTCCCGAAGGTAATGAATTATTTGTAAAAGATGGAGAGCTTCAGTATAAGATAAAAGAGGAAGGACATACCCAAGAACAATTTAAAGAATATTATCCTAGAATTGTTTATAAGGGTGGTAAAAAGTATCTTTATACTAAAAAAGGAAAATTAGTAGAATATGAAAATCTTGGTAATTTTGCACCTGGAGCAGGTAATACCATCTATAAAGGAAGAGATGTTGATGAATATATCATTCCACTTAAAAAGAATCCTTTTCCCACTGGTCCGTATAAGGGAAAATATGAAGCAGGTGTAGCTCTTTATAATAAAGGTTTGTTTGCTGTAGTTAATACTAAGAATAGGGAAGCTCATATTTATAGTGTTGGCCCTAATGGGAATATTGATTATAATTTAAATGATGAAAGTGACGATCTTTTTGTAGAAGGTTTTTATAATGACGAAATTTATAATGCTTTTGAAAATAGATATGTAAAATCTGTTTCTAAAGGATTTTATGATAATAAAGCTACTGTTGAGGTTGGGGGTAGTTCATATAAATTAGATGTTAAAGATTTTGTTTCTGAGACTGTTGACTGTGAAAATGTTATGGATGAAGAAGTTTGTACTATATTATTTAATGCTTGTGATCCTGTTATGTGCCCTCCTTCAAGATGTGATTTTGGAGGTCAATACCGAGTTAATAATGTAGTTCAATCTGGATTAGTTGGTTCTCTTATGTTATGTTTACCAAATTTTGTTGGATTTGGTGGAGATGTTGTAATTCCATTTTGTTTGAGTGGTATTTTGGCTTTTTTGAAAGTAATGAAATCTTATCTTGATGGTTATGTTAAATGTTTGACCACTGCTAAGATTGAAGGAAAATCTGTTGGAATATGTGATAAAATAAGATCTATTTTTGTATGTGAAATGATTTGGAATGAAGTTATGACTCTGTTAAATGGAAGAGGAGGACTTCTTGGTTTAATTACTGAGAAATTATTTGGTGGGGGCGGAGGAGAATATTTAAGTGGTGTAGGTGCTGGTATTGAAGAATCTAAGAGTGTTGTGAATTTTTTTGTTAATAATTATGCTACTACTGCTTTTGCAGCTTATAGAGGAAGATCTACTAAAGAAGTTGGAACTGAAGTTTGTAAGATGGCTATATATGGAAAAGGTCCTGCTTTTGGTGAGTTCTTTGAGCAAATAACTACGCCACAAGATCCAACTCAATTCACAGCATTTTTTGAAGAGCAACCATGGAGTGTTAGAACTAGGGAATCAAGATATGAAGTTTATTATCATATTTATGCTGGTGCTCAAGAAATAAGATATTCTGTATTTTTGAGGTCAGAAAATTTACCTACTAGTTTTGTTGCTAAAAATGAGAGATTATTAGCTAATGGATACGCTGATGAAAATAAAGATTTAATTGCACCCACTGGATATCAAGAAATTTGTGTTGAAATTAATGGTAAAGTTCAATGTGGATTTGGTAAAATTGTTTCAACAGATTTTGGAGTTAGTAGAATGTCTGATTATCTTGTTAGTCATGATGTTAGTAGAGTGATAAATTCAGAAGCTGAATGTAGATCTGATCCTGCTGGCGGTTTATTGCCAGAAGTTTCTGTAACAAGAAAATGTTCTGTTGATAATCCTGGTAAGGGTTTGGATGCAGAGTTAAGATGGGTTGAAGTTGGTAGTTGTGAAGATAGAGGAAGATGTTGGTTAGAAGTTGGAGATTTAGCTGATGCTTCAACTAGAAATGATAATCCTTCTTTAATAAGAGAGTCATTTATTAGAGTTTGTGAGAATCAGGGTGGAGAGATTTGTAGTGTTGGACAAATTTGTGATGAAGATGGAAAAATTGTTTTCTCTGATACTGTTAAAACTAGTGGTGGAGAGAATGTAAATGTACGATGTTGTAGCAGAGGAGCTTGTGTTAATACTGAAAAAACTTATGATATTTTGAGTGAGATTAGAGATTCTAGAAATGAGATGGATAAAGAAGATTGGGATGCTTTTCAATTAATGAATTTGGATGAAGCTATTGATAAAGATAATTTTGAAGATTTGTTTAGAGATGATTGGGAAATAAGAGATGAAGTTTCTGGAATTACAAATGTTAGAAGACATCATCCAAATGAGTTCTTTTATTTCAAGGGAATGAATGCTTTAATGTCTAATAATTGTGCTGTTGTAAAAAAGATTTTGAGTTGTAGTGATAAGGATATGAGATATAAAGTTCATTCTGGTGGTAAAATTGTTGAATTTAGTTGCTGTGAATTTGTTAGTAGTGGTTGGCATGGCAAACTGCTTCAATCTTCTCCGGAATATTGTAGTGATCTTTATGAAGTTGATATAAGTGGTATAGTTGAGGAAAAATGTGAAGAAGAAAGAGAAGAAGAATGGATTGGAGCCGTGGATAGATGGGATCTTTGCGAAATTAGAAATCGTGATGATATATGGTACGAATGTTCTCCTGATTGTGTTGAATTAGGATGGAAAAATGAAATATATGGTTATATTGTTACTAGAGTAGGAGGTCCATATTCGTCTGAGCAGTGTAGAGACGAAATGGAAAAAAGACAACCAGAGTTAGAAGAAAAAGAAGAAATATTAGAAGAATGGGAACTCTGTAAATTTTATGATCTTTCTGATGGTAGCACATCTTATGAATGTTTTGAATCTTGTGAAGAACCAGATGTTGTGCCAAATCATTGTAAACCAAGTGAGTGTAGATTAAGTAAGGAAGGTGATACTACATATTTATCTATAGTAGAATGTGAAAAAGCAATAGAAGGATTACCTGAAATAATAAGAGATATAGAAAAATCTAAAGAAAGAGAATTTGATTTTGATGAACCTGATATACCTGAGACAACTAAAGAAGAAATAGATTTGAATCAGGCTAAACATATTTTTGATGAATTTGTTGATTATTATAAAAGATGCCATGGTTATACTTCTGAATTTCCTTGTCGTTGTAAACCATTTTTTTATAACGTACTTCCTGGTGGTTATGTAATTGAACTTAGGAAGAAAGAAGAACAAGGTAGAATTACAAGTGTTACAATCTCATTGATTAAATTTCCAGCTATTCCTTACACACAATTGTTTGTGCCTATATTTCCTGAGGAAATAAAAGAAGAAGAGGTTGGGAGAAGTGTTTTATGTACTTATTCTCCATTAGGAGATGATCCTGTAAAAGATTTAAATTATTTTAAAATTGATGATTCTAAATTTTCTTATGAAAATGAAAAAATCTTCTTGATGAAAAATAGTGTGTCTCGTACTTGTTTTTCGAGACTTGATGGAGATAATTATGATAAATTTCTTGAGTTAGGTTATTGTGGGGAAGAAAAATTGGAATCAGAAGGAAAAGAAAAAGAACCTGAGTTTTTAGGTCCTAGACCAGAAATACCTGAAGAAATATTACGCGAAATAGAAAGGGAGATGAAAATACCTGAAGTAAAGAAAAAAGAAATAGTAGAAACTAAAGAAAAAGATGTTGGATGTTTATTTGCAAGAATAGCTAATCTACAAAAAATAATAGATGATGGATTTTTTTCTGGAAAAGATGTAACAAAAGAAGGGATAGAAAGAGATGAGATAAAAGAGATAAAACTTCCAGAGGCATTAGAAAAGATAGGTAGGAATGCTGACGATATTACTGAAGAAATATGGACAGCTAATTTTAGGATAATTGATGGAAAAATTGAGATAATTGGTGGAGAAGTAAATCTAAAAGAACCATACCAAACCTACTGGGCAAAAAAAGCTATGGACTATGGTTGTGAAGACCAGTTAGAAGTAGATATTGAAGGAAAAATCCTTACTAGAAGTATAAAACCTACAGAAGTAATAAAACCTAAAAAAGAAGAAATTGCTAAACTAGAAGAAGAAATAACAGGATGGAACTTATGCGGAATTTATGATCCAGCTCTTTATAGAATTATTGACTTGGAATGTTACAACGGACCTTGTGGAGAAAGTGGAATAAGTCAAAAATATAAATTAACTTATATAAATGATCTTGAAATTGGATCTTATTCAACT
>NZBH01000038.1 GCA_002687815.1 archaeon
GCGACAGGATCATCTGTTTGAATTTTAGTTCCTACTTTTTGAAACTTGTTATATTGATAACCAACACCCGCATTCACTTGTCGTTCTATATTTTCAATTCTTTTTCTTCCAGATTCAGTTTTATCAATTGCCTTTTGTTCCTTGATTTGTTTTTTTCTTTGTGTTTCCACAAATAATTGACTACTCATTTTTATTTTTCTCCCTTTTTAAAAAATTCTGATTTATTTAAATACCTATCTACAATTGATGAGAGAGATTTATTAAACTTTTTTGTATAAATGAAATCAGAAATCAATTCTCTTGTTTTATGATGTATTCTGTTTAAGTTTTTAATGACATTCACAAAATCTTTATAACCTTGTGTTGAATCATCATCATTGTAAAAGTTTAACTTTTCCTTGATAAAATCTGTTTCCCATTTTATGTAGTCGTCATGTTCTCTTGTATATAATTTTATCAACTCTTGTTCTTTGAGATGTTGTTTATTTTTTATTTTATTCCAATAATCAATATCTTTTTCTTTTTCTAACATTTAGTTTCCTAACTTTTTCATTTCTGTTTTAAAAAAATTATCTGTTTCTTTTTTTAAGTCAGATAAGAATAATAATTTTTTATCCTGTTCCTTTTCAGAATTATATTTTCTATAAAGACTTTGTATTTTTTGATTCATTTGTTTCTTTCCTTTGTTCCTTGAACAGTTGACTTCGTCAACAAGACTTCGTCTTAACTCAATATTAATTATTAACTAGAACAAGTATCTAGATTCAATTTCTGCAGAAGATTTATTCTAGACAAACCTCTGCTTATCAGATTTCATAAAAAAAAATCTATAACAAGAAGAGGTTTGTCATAAGGTAATCTGCATATAGATGCACCCTAGACTTGTAATCAAAGTGCCGATAAAAAAATCATCATCAAACGATAAGACTGCGAGTAATTTGAAGAAATAAATTTCTTACACTTTGTTCCCTGAAAAAAAATATCAGTCGCAAGTTTTAGAAACAATTACAATTGCATCTAAACTCTTTGGGATTTGACAGGTAAGTCATCACCCTTGTCATTCACATATCCATTATTTAAGTGTTTATCGTATTGTCTAAACTAACATGAACAATTTTCAAAACCGATACCTTGTTGATTAAGTACCAGTAAACATACTATTAAAAACCCCATTTATTCTATTTATACGAACTTGAATAAATTTAAATAAATAAAGTTATAATTATTTATAAGACTACGAAACTCTAAAAAAGAAAAGTTATAGGTGTCTATATCGTGTCAAATACAAGAACACATTCAATATGTTATTATGAAGTATATTAAGAATTTTTATTAAAAAAAATAGAAAGGAACAAAATGCCAAGAAGAAAAAGTAGAAATACTATACGAAAATCTATTTTAGAAAAAATTGATAAAGTTTTTATCAATCTTAATAACTATCATGGTGATTACGAACCCTTTACTTTTGAAGAAGATTGTGAAAGTGTTCGTTTTTCATCAGATGAATTAATGGAAATTCAAGAACTTCTTAAGATTGCACCTTTTGCTTTCACACCAGATGAATATAACAATTTGTGTTTAAGAGATGAAGTTAAAACAATGTCTATAGAAGAAATAAGATATTTAGACGAAAATAAATCAAATAAAGAATTCTCAAAAAAATAATTTAATAACAAAAGAGAATAGAAAGGATAAAAATGAAAAAAATAAATGGCAAAATATCATTGATTAAATTTGATGATATTAAAACACCAAAAACTCTCAAAGAGTTTCACAAAAATCTACGAAAGTATTTTTTTTCTGGTACTTCAAAAGGATTGTTTGCAGAACCAAAACAAATAAAAAAAGTTTTAGATTATTTGTGGGTGAAAACTGATAAAACATATCTGAAGCAAATTGAAATATCTAAATTAAAATCATTATTTGATATTAAAAATTATTTTTCAGATGGTGAAACCCCTTTGATTGCACCTTGTATTCATTTTGCAAAAAGTTCTCTTAGCAAATATGATTTAAGAACTGCATTAAGTTCTAAATTATATGATGATGCAAAAATCTTTGATTATTCCGATAAATCAAATGATAGTGATACTCAAATTGCATTTACAAAGAACTTGAATAAATGTTTCTGGTATAAAATATCTAATTCTTATTTAAGAACTTTTTATCAAAAAACTTGTGGTGAATTTATGTTTCACAAAAAGAAAGAACAAAAAAACGATAATTGTTCTATCTGTGGTGAAGAAATTGATTCACAAGGTGATTGGAATGAAGGGCATAATGCAGAACCAGTTACTTCTGGTAGATGTTGCACTCGTTGTAATACTACAACTGTTAGAGGTGCAAGAATGGCATTTCTTTTAGAGAAACAACCATTGAGTAAAAATGACACCAAGTCTTTCTGAATATCTGAAAGATAAAGATTTAGAGAAGTTGAGAACATTTTCAATTTCTCTATCTCAAAATAAAATTTTATTGAATAATAGAAATGGAATAAGACACAAATTATTTTTTAAGATTCAAAAAGGAAAAATAAAAGTAGAAAAGGAATTAGATTTACATTTTGTAAAACTTAAAGATGCAAGGTTCAAAGTATTTTTCTTTATCAAGACTTGTTTCAAGAAAAAATTAAAAGTTTTAAAAATAATCACAGGAAAAGGAATTAAAAATAAAAAACATAGTGGAGTGATAAGAAAAAATTTAATTTATTGGTTAAATGATAAAAGAATTAAAAACAAAATTAAATCTGTATTTGTTTGTAATAAAAAGAGTGGTGGTTTAGGTGCATATTTTATTATCACAAAACATTTTGATAGAAAGTCGTAAAGATAAAAAGTTTCAATGTTCTATTAAGAAGTATGAAGTCAATGATGTTCCTTAAACGAACTTGTTTGTTAGAACATTGAAAAGATACAAATCAAACAAATCAAGTTCGTTCATCAACTTCTGAAAAAAGAGAGAGGTTCTTCCAAGAAACCTCTCTCGTTATAGGAAAAAAACTTGAAGTAATTTCAAAAAAGTATTAACCACAAACTATATGTCAAAAATTAAAAGAGAAATCAAAAACAAGATTAGAATTAAGAATTGCGACAACTTATTCATCTTTAAATTTAGCACTTTAAAAAATTGGTATGTAAAGTTCTATGTTGGTAGAAATATTACTAGTCATGGAATGATTGAACAATCGTTAAGAACTACTGATAAAGAAACTGCAAAAAGACTTGCAAAAGAATTGTGGTTTAAAACTAAATCAGAAAATAATTTATCTGTTTTCAAAAACATCAATAGTGAATATCGTTTTGATAAGATTGCGAATGAGTTTTTTAATTCGCAAGATGAGGATTATAAAATTAGAAACGATTCATCTACGACACCGATAAGAGAGAGAAGTAAATATGAAAGAGTAATTAAAAGAGAATTAGGAAATCTTGATATAAGAAAAATCAATTATTCGCATCTTGAAAAAATTAGATTAGATTTAATTTCTAAAAATAAGACTAGTTCTACAATTTCAAGATATTTTGATTGCATCAGAAAAATATTAAATTATGCAAAAAGAGTAAATATTATTTCTTTAATACCTTCAATACCAAAGATTGTAAGAAATGATAAAAAATCTTATCCCCCTTATACAAAAGATGAAGTCAATCAAATTACAAAAGAATTAAGAAATCAAAATTATGATGAAGTTGCAGATGCAGTTAATTTTTTATCATTTACACAACTTCGTGCGGGGAAAGAATATCTTTCAATAAGACATAATGATATTTCTTTTCTAAAACATTTTAAAACTAAACAAGACATTTTGATTATTAATCCACCTGTCAGAAAAGTGATGTTAAAGAAACAATCTATTCCAACTCACCCAATAATCGCAGAAATCTATAAGAATAGAATATGCAAAAGATACCCAAATTATAAAAAAGATGATTTCATTTTTTATCCAAATGAGAAAAATAGAGAAAGAGTTAGAAGACTTATATATGATGTTTTTATAAGAATCAGTAAAAAATTAAATCTGTTTGTTTGTTCTAGAACTAATTTAAATCGACCTCTCTATTCTTTGAGAAGTTATGGTTTTATTGAATTAAGAAATAGTGGGGTTAATTTGCAAGATATTGCAAGTCTTGGTAATACTTCATCAAAAATGTTGGAAGAACGATATTTGTCAGAATATAATCCTACAAAAATGACTGATTTATACGATAGAACCTTCAATAAAAAAAAGTAAGACTACTTGAACAAATGATATTGTAAGATTCTTGCAAGTTTGTCATTGTTTGGTGCAATCTTAATAATTTCTTCAATTGTATTAACACAATGTTTTATTGCGAAGATTTCTTGTTTTGTAAACTGAATATCATTCCATTCACTAGGAGATTTATCTTCTATTTTTTTAAAAATAGATTTTCGTATCTTACTATCTTTAATGGAATATAGTATTTTTGTCATTTTGTCTCCTTTCTTTTTATTATTATATTCATTATTATAAATTACAATAACTACTGCACTATCCTTGTTTAGTTGCATGATTTTTGCATGATGTTTTTAAAAAAAGTAGGGTTTTCAAGGGGTTTAGAGAGTATGTCGAAAGTTCGAATCTCCCCCTGTCCGCCATATCTCATTGATTTTACTGTATTTTTAGTGTTTCCATTTGCATGATTCTTGCATGATGTTTTTATAGTGTGGTTTTCAACGATTTTTTAGATATTGATACTATCTACTTTAATTAAAAAACAACCCCTTGAGGTGCATTATATTTGAATATGTCAAACGAAATAAATGATGTTTTTTTTCTGATTATTTTGTCTTGATGTAGTTTTTGTTCTTTTTATCGTATTTTGCAATTTTCAAAGGATTGTTTTGATAGAAACGACTAACATCATCTAATCTACATACAAAAATTTTATTCTTCCATTTCTTTTCTTTTTGATAATCAACTAAAGTATCTGGAATCTTATCAAAATCTTGAATAGAATAAAAATTATTCAATCTTGAATTTATAATTGAGTTCTTTGTTCTTTCATAATTTTTTAAAAGAATTCTTTTTTCATCATCTGGATTATCACAATAAATTCCAAAAGGTGTTTTATTTAATTCACTTATAATTTTTGAATTATCAAATTTTGTAGTTTCTTTTAATTTGAAAATTCTAAAATATCTGTTCATAACTATATCATATAATTTTCCTTTAAATTGAATCTGTGCAGTTGATGATACTTTTTTAGATTCACTAGATTTTCTCCAATCTTCGTTTTTTCTTTTTGATTTAAAATATGTTCTCATTGAGATTTCTGCATTTCTTTGATTCATTCCTTTAGGTATTTTTAAAATATTATAATTTTTAAAATCATCATCTTTAACTTCTGTAATTTCTTCAATTTTTTTTTCTATAAAATGTGATTTGTGAACTTTCCAAAACTTATTAAATTCTTTTGTTTGTTGAGAAGGTGTTTTAGATATAAAATTTGTATGAGATTCAAGTGCAGTTCTAATAGTATCTGGAAATGAAAATGAGATTGGAGAATACACTACATATTTTATTTTTTTTCTAGTGAATTTTAAATCGCATTCTACACCTAATTTCATAAAGAAATACCACCATCTAAAGATTTGAATATCAAATGCGATAAGACTATCGTCTTTTCCTCTTCTTCTTTTTCTGACACTTATATCTTTTGTTCTATATTTTCCTATCATAATTCAGATTATAAAACTTTTTTTTCTAAAGTGAACACTATAAAGGATTTTTATGATGTCAAAGTTCACTCCCTAAAAATGAAAAAAATAATGAAAAAGAAAAGTTATAGGTGTCTATATCGTATCCAATATTTTTAAACTTTTTTCAATTAGACTATAGGTATAGTCAGAAAAAAACTGATTATATTTTCATTATTTTTCCTTTCATTAGGTTAATAACTGTAAAACGAATAATAGAGAGAGAGTGCATTGTTGCAAAAGATAATTCTTTTTTTCTCTCTCTCTTAAAAAAAAATAAAAAGAATAAAAAAATGAACAAAAGATATAGAAAAAGAAAAGTTATAGGTGTCTATATGGTGTCAAATACTAGACACATTCAAAATGGTATTATGAACTATATTATGAATTTTTTTTAAAAAGGAAAAAAAATGACAAAAACTTATGAAATAAATTTAAAAAAAGAAATTGATTTAAAAATAAAATCTTTTTCTGATGCACAACTCAAATACTGGGAGAAAAGAGCAAAAAAGAAAAATTCAACTGTGGAAAAATTAGTTAGAAAAAAAATTCTTTCTCTTAAAGAAGGTAGACTACAAAATATAGATGAGAAAATAAAACCAGAATTTAGCAAACTTTCATTAGATGAAAATTGCGAATTA